>DAOMPU010000213.1:0-5057 GCA_035444925.1 Terricaulis sp.
TGGTGGATGGCTCCCGTTGGCTTGCTCGGATCGCCCCGGAGACGGCAATTTTGCTGCGCTGCACCTTGTGGCTTCGGGGCCTGCGCCCGAGTCTGAGGCCGGCGCGCCGATCGCGCCGCCATCGCCGCGCCGGCCCAGTTCCCGCGCCGCGCGGCGCCGGCGCCGGGAAATTCCCGCTTTCGGTGAATCGGCACGAATCCCGCAAGGCCATGCCCTGTTGGGCCCCTGGGCCTGTGGCGGAGGCGCCGCGCTCGGCCAAGTAACGGCCAAGTGTAACGGCGATTTCGGGACTATGAACAAAAAGTCAATCGCCCCCCAGGAGCCCCTGATGTATCCCCCGGCGGCTTCGCGGCAGGATAAGCCGTGGGCGTTTTGCTTTGGGTATCAGCGGCAGGTCTGGCGGCATTCTGTGCCAAAACTGGACGCCGTTAAGCGGGGCTTAATGCATTTGCGATTGTTCTGGCGTCGATTGGCTCATCTCGCGGGCGAAATTCGGACCCAAGTGATGGTGGAAGTCGAACGGAACCCGTTGGCTGTGCGTCAGGGCGCGGCGACGATCATGTGCTTGGCGGCCGCCGCGGTCGCCATGCCGGTGATCGCCGATCGCGCTGCGGCGCAGCGCGAAGGCGCGGAATGGGCGATGCGCTCGTCCGCGTTCCAAGCAGAATTGCAGCAGCAGCTTGTCCAAGGCGCGGTGATCGAGCCGGACGTGCGCGTTGAGCTGACCGCCTTCCATGGCGGCGACGGCCTGCGCGCGCGCGGGCGCGCCGCCATGTTCGAAAGCCCCGATGCGCGGGCGATGATGCTTCAAGCCGTGCTGCGCGGGCCGAGCGCCGCCCCCGGCGCGCCGGAAGCCCCCCGCCAAGCCGAGCAAACCGCGGTGAACCCGCGCGAGCACAATTGCCTCAGCCAAGCCATCTATTACGAAGCGCGCGGCGAGACCCAGCGCGGCCAGGTGGCCGTGGCCGAAGTGGTGATGAACCGCACCCGCTCGTCGGCCTACCCGAACACGATCTGCGAAGTGGTCTATCAGGGCCACACCCGCGCCACCGGCTGCCAATTCACCTTCACCTGCGACGGCTCGCTGCGCCAGCGCCCGCGCGGGCGCGCCTGGGATCGCGCCCAGCGCACCGCCACCGCCATGATGCTGGGCTATCACCGCCCGATCACGCAGAACGCCACGCACTATCACACCCACGAAGTGAACCCGGTGTGGAATTCGGGCCTGGTGGAAACCACCAATATCGGCAGCCACGTCTTCTATCGCTTCCCCAACCGGGCTGAGCGAGCCACTTACCAGCAAGCGCTGGCTGAGCGCCGCGCCGCCTCGCGCCGCTACATCGTGCCCCGCGCCGATGAAGAGGCCGCGAGCCCGGATGTGGAGCTGGACGCCGCCGCCGAAGTGACGGACGCCGCCGCGATCGTGACGGCGCCGGCGCCGGCCGATCAGCCCGCCCCGGCCGCGCCCGCCGCGACCGATACGGAAGCCTGAGCGCGCCTTAGCCTTCGCCCATCGTTTTGCGGATTTGCTTGCGCACGGCGTTCGGGAAAAAACGCATGCCGAATTGCGCGCGCTCGGCGGCTTTGCCGGCCATGTAGTGCATCTGATCGCCGTGCGCCGCGTCCCACGCGCGCTCGGCCGCCAGACGCACCGGATAGATCGGCGTTTGATTGTCCTTCAGGCCATCGCGCAGCGTGCGGTTTGAATCTTGATCGCGGTTATCGAGGATCGCCGTATCCACGAACCAGGGCATGAGGCTGGTCACGCGCACGCCATAGGGCGAAAGCTCCGCATCGAGCGCTTCGGTCAAACCGCGCACGCCAAACTTCGTCGCGCAATACACCGCCAGCTTCGGCGCGCCGACAACACCCGCAACAGACGCCACGTTCACGATGCGCGCGCCCGCGGTTTCGCGCAGCAGCGGCAGCGCCGCATTCACGCCGTTGATCACGCCTTTCAGATTCACATCGAGCACCAGATCGATGTCCTCGTCGCTCATTTCATCAATCGGCCCGCCGCGCCCCACGCCCGCATTGTTGAACAGCACATGGCAGCGCCGATTGGTGGCTTGGCCGAAGGCTTCGATTGCACGCGCCCATTGCGCGCGATCGCGCACATCAAGGCTGATCGACATACGCTGGCCCTCCGGCAGCAGCGCCGCCGTTTCCTCAAGCCCCTTGGCGTCAATATCGGTAAGGCCGATAAACCAGCCGCGCTCGGCGAAAAGCTGCGCCGTGGCGCGCCCGATACCCGAGCCCGCGCCGGTGATGAAAATGGTTTTCTGCTCGCTCATGGGCGCGAACGCTCGGCCCAGTCGCCCGATCCGTCAAGCATGCCCCAGCGTGCGCCGGATCGGTTCTGGCGTGTAAGGCAAGGCTGGGTCTGCTAGGCTCGCCGGCGGGCGGATGGAGGCGCAGGATGCTGCAGCTTAGGCCAAATTGCGAAGCGTGCGACCGCGACTTGCCGCCGGAAAGCTTGGAGGCGCGCATCTGCAGCTTTGAATGCACCTTCTGCGCGGCGTGCGCGGAGGGCGCGCTGCACGGCGCCTGCCCCAATTGCGGCGGCGAATTGGTGCGCCGGCCGGTGAGGCCGGCCGATAAGCTGGCGAAATATCCCGCGAGCACGGAGCGCGTGGCGCGGAAAAATCCCTAGGCGCGTGCTCCCCCAATCGGGGGAGCTGTCACGCGAAGCGTGACTGAGGGGGAGGCGCGCCGCTTGCCGATGTTGGCGCTCGCCCCTCCGTCGCGTGCTGACGCACGCGCCACCTCCCCCTGGCGGGGGAGGACGGGCGTTTCACAGCACATCCAGCCCCACATCCAAATTCACGGCGCTATGCGTCAGCGCGCCTACGCTGATCACATCCACGCCCGTTTCCGCCACCGCGAACACGTTTTCGATCGTGATGCCGCCGGAAGCTTCCAGCAGCGTCTTGCCCTGCGCCAACTTCACCGCCGTCCGCAGATCGCCCAGCGAGAAATTATCCAGCAGCACCGCGCTCGGCGCGAAGGGCAGGGCCTGCTTCAGCTGATCCAGCGAATCCACTTCAATCTCGATGGCGCAAAGATGCGCCGCCGCTTTGTGCGCGCGCTCCAAAGCGTTCGCCACCCCGCCGGCGGCGGCGATGTGATTGTCCTTGATCAGCATGGCGTCGTTGAGGCCGTAGCGATGCGCGCCGCCGCCGCCTAAGCGCACCGCGCGTTTTTCCAGCGCGCGCAGGCCTGGCGTGGTTTTGCGTGTGCAGGCGATGATCACGCCCATGCCGTCCACCGCATCGACGTACTGCCGCGTCAAAGTGGCGATGCCCGAAAGATGCCCGATAAAATTCAGCACCGTGCGCTCGGCCATCAGCATGGAGCGCGCGCTCCCGCTGATTTGCGCCACGGTTTCACCCGGCTTCACGCGCGCGCCATCGCCCGCTGCAATTGCAAATTCCAAATCCGTGTCGATCAGCCAGGCCGCCAGCATGGCTGCGTCCAGCCCCGCGATCACGCCGCCGCGCCGCGCCGCGATCGCCCAGCGGCCTTGGGCTTCGGGATCGATCAGCGCGTCGCTCGTCACGTCGCCCGCCGCGCCGAGATCTTCGGCCAGCGCCAGTTTGACGATCGGCTCCAGCACGATGTCAGGCAGGGGCGGCAAGGTCGTCGCGTGTGAGGAAGCTGCGGGCCGGCGCGTGGGCATGCGGGAAATCGCTCCTGAAATGCGCGCCGCGACTTTCGGTGCGCGCCAGTGCTGCGGTCAAGATCAAGCGGAGACTTGTGAACGTGTTTGTGGGGCCGATCGCGGCTTCATCGGCGTCAAGCTGCGCCAGCGCGCCGGCAAGGCCGGCCGCATCGCGCACCACGTTGGCATGCTTTTGCATGCGGATGCGCCAGATCGCGCGCATTTCGGCGGGCAGGGGCTTGAGCGGCGCCGCGCTCAGCGCGCCATGCGTAGGCGCGGCTTCGCTCTCGCGCAGCCGTTCGGCGATCCGATGCGCGAACACGACCGCTTCGAGCAGCGAATTGGACGCGAGCCGGTTGGCGCCGTGCGCGCCGGTGGCGGCGCATTCGCCCACGGCCGAGAGCCCGTCCAGCGTGCTGCGCCCCCAAGCGTCCGTCACGATGCCGCCCATGTGATAATGCGCCGCCGGTGCAATCGGAATCAATTGCGTGCGCGGGTCGAGCCCGGCGCTCATGCAGGCGGCGAACACGGTGGGGAAATGCTCGGCGAAGCGCGCCCCGATCGCCGCGCGCGCGTCGAGGAAGGCGCCGCGGCCTGCTTCGCGCTCCAGATGGATCGCGCGCGCCACCAGATCGCGCGCCGCCAGATCGGAAACGAACGCGCCGCCCGCGCCATTGACGATATGCGCGCCTTCGCCGCGCAACGCCTCGGTGGCGAGAGGGGCGGGATCACGCCCAACGTCAATCGCGGTGGGGTGGAATTGCACGAATTCCGGATCGGCGATCAGCGCGCCGGCGCGCGCGGCCATGCCGAGCCCCGCGCCGGTGGCGGTCACCGGATTGGTGGTTACCGCGAAGAGGCCGCCCGCGCCGCCCGCCAGTGGCGAGCACAATCTCGCCGCCTTCCACATCGACGCTTTCATGTCCGCGCGCGCAGCGTACGCCGCGCACCGCGCCGTTTGCATCGCTGAGCAGCGAATGCGCGCGCACGCCTTCGATCACTTCGATATGCGCCGCCGCGCGCGTCGCCGCGATCAGCGCGTCCATGATCGCTTTGCCGGCGAGATCGCCGGAAACACGCACCACGCGCGGGCGCGAATGCGCCGCTTCCAGGCTCTGCGCCAGCTGCCCATCGGGCGTGCGGTCAAACGGCACGCCGAGCGCGATCAGGTCGGCCACGCGCGCGGGGCCTTCCGAAGCGATCAGCTGCGCGATGGCGGGATCGACCAGGCCAGCGCCCGCCGCGATCGTGTCTTGCGCATGGAGCGCCGGATCGTCCTCCGGCGCCAGCGCCGCCGCGAGCCCGCCTTGCGCCCAGGCGGAGGAGGCGGCCTCGCCCAGCGGCGCCTGCGCCAGCACGATGGCGCGCCGCGGCGCAAGCTTTAGTGCGAGAAACA
>DAOMPU010000214.1:0-5039 GCA_035444925.1 Terricaulis sp.
GGGCGAGCACATCCGCCGCAAAGAAGGCAAGAAGAAGTAAGCCATGGCCCGCAAGCTTAATTCCACCGCCCGCCGCGCTCAGCGCAATCGCACGCGGCTTAAGAAGGTCGCTGGCGACGGCCGCCTGCGCCTTTCGGTTTTCCGCTCGTCGAAGAACATCTCGGCCCAGCTGATCGATGATTCCAAGGGCGTCACCGTGGCCGCCGCCTCCTCGCAGGAAGAAGCGATCAAGGCCAATGGCTGCAACAAGGAAGGCGCCGCCGCCGTCGGCAAGCTGCTCGCCGAGCGCGCGCTGGCCAAAGGCCAAAAGAGCGCCGTGTTTGATCGCGGCCGCTACATTTTCCATGGCCGGGTGAAAGCCCTGGCCGACGCCGCCCGTGAGGGCGGTCTCGAATTCTGAGGAAGATCCGATGACTGACGAAACCGCAGGCGCTCCGCCTTCTGACTCGCCGGATCAACCGCGTGGCCCGCGTGGCCCGCGCGGCCCGCGCCGCAGCGGCCCGGGCGGCGGCCGCGGCCCCGGCGGCGGCGATCGTGACAACCGCCGTCGCGGCCCCCGCGACGCGCAAGCCACCGAAGAGCGCGCCGATGGCGAGCTGGTCGATAAGCTCGTCGCCATCAACCGCGTCGCCAAGGTGGTGAAGGGCGGCAAGAATTTCGGCTTCGCCGCGCTGGTCGTGGTGGGCGATAAGAAAGGCCGCGTGGGCTTTGGTCACGGCAAGGCGCGCGAGGTGCCCGAAGCCATCCGCAAAGCCACCGAAGAAGCCAAAAAGACCATGATCCGCGTGCCGCTGCGCGAAGGGCGCACGCTGCACCATGACGGCCACGGCCATTGGGGCGCGGGCAAAGTCATGCTGCGCGCGGCGCCGGCCGGTCGCGGCATCATCGCCGGCGGCCCGATGCGCGCCGTGCTCGAAGTGCTTGGCGTGCAGGACGTGGTGGCGAAGTCGAAGGGCTCGTCCAACCCGTACAACATGGTGCGCGCCACGTTCGACGCGCTGAAGCATCAAACCTCGCCGCGCGTTGTCGCCAACCGCCGCGGGCTCAAGGTCGCTGACATCGTCAACCGTCGCAAAGACGGCGCGAGCCTCGGCGAAGTTCCGGCGGAGGGCTAAGACATGGCTGCGAAGAAAAAGTCTGGCGCCACGGTTAAGCTGCGCCGCATCGGCAGCCCGATCCGCCGCGAGGGCTCGCAACGCGCGACGCTGCTCGGCCTCGGCCTGAAGAAGACGTACCAAACGGTCGAACTCGAGGACACGCCCGCCGTGCAGGGCATGATCCGCAAGGTCGCGCATCTGATCGAAGTCGTAGAATAAGGGAGTAGGGGAATAGGGGAGTAAGGCAATGCGCAGCGAACATACTGCCCTACTGCCTTATTGCCGTACTGCCCTCGGAGCGTAAGCGAAATGAAACTCAACGAACTGGCCGATAATCCCGGCTCCGCAAAGAAGCTGATGCGCGTCGGGCGCGGCGTCGGCTCGGGCAAGGGCAAGACCGGCGGGCGCGGCGTGAAGGGGCAAAAGTCCCGCAGCGGCGTCGCGATCAACGGCTTTGAAGGCGGCCAGATGCCGCTGCACATGCGCATGCCCAAGCGCGGCTTCAATCCGCCGAACGCGCAAAAGCTCGCCTGGATCAATCTCGATGGTTTGCAAAAAGCCATTGATAACAAGAAGCTCGACGCTAAGGCGGACATCACCGAAGACGCGCTGGTCGCGGCCGGATTGGTGCGCCGGAAAAAGGATGGCGTGCGCCTCCTTGCGCGCGGCGAACTGAAGGCCAAAGTGAACATCACCATCACCGGCGCCAGCGCCGCCGCCATCGCGGCGGTGGAGAAGGCCGGCGGCTCGGTGACCTTGCTGAATCCGCCGGCGGCGGAAGAGGCCAAGGCTTAATCACCGCGCGGCGAAGTTAGCGGGGCCGCCGCTTCAAGGCGGCTCCGGTTCGCGTGACACAAGTTCGGAGCACTTCGCGCCCATGGCCTCAGCCGCAGAACAGCTTGCCGCAAACATCAATTTCGCGGCGTTCGGAAAAGCTAAAGAGCTTCAAAAACGCATCTGGTTCACGCTGCTCGCGCTCGTGGTCTATCGGGTGGGCACGTTCATCCCGATCCCGATGATCGATCCCGCCGCCTTCCAGGCGGCGTTTGATCAGCAGGCTGGCGGCATTCTCGGCCTCGTCAACACGTTCTCCGGCGGCGCTGTAGAGCGCATGGCCGTGTTCGCGCTGAACGTGATGCCGTACATCTCGGCCTCCATCATCATGCAGCTCATGTCGGCCTCGGTGCCCTCGCTTGAGCGATTGAAGAAGGAAGGCGAAGTCGGCCGCAAACAGATCAACCAATATACGCGCTACCTCACCGTGGTGCTGGCGCTGTTCCAATCCTACGGCATCGCCATCGGCCTGCAATCGAGCCCGGGCGTGGTCACCAATCCCGGCCTCTTCTTCATCGCCTCCACCGTCATCACGCTGACGGGCGGGACTATGTTCCTGATGTGGCTGGGCGAGCAGATCACCGCGCGCGGCGTAGGCAACGGCGTGTCGCTGATCATCTTCGCCGGCATCATCGCCGCGATGCCTTCCATGATCATCGCCAGCCTCGAACTGATGCGCACGGGCGACATCAACGCCTTCGCGGTGTTCGCGATCGGCGGGCTGCTGCTGGCGTGCATCGTCTTCATCGTGTTCATGGAGCGCTCGCAGCGCCGGCTGGTGGTGCAATATCCCAAGCGACAGCAGGGCGGCATGATGAGTATGGGCGAGCGCTCGTTCTTGCCCTTGAAGCTCAATCCCGCGGGCGTCATCCCTCCGATCTTCGCCTCCTCGCTGCTGCTGCTGCCCACCACGGTGGTGAGCTTCGCGGGCATGGGCTCCAACACGCCCGAATGGCTCGACACCTTCATGGCCTATATCGGCTATGGGCGCCCCGGCCATATCGCGCTCTATGCGCTGCTGATCATCTTCTTCACGTTCTTCTACACCTCGATCGTGTTCAACCCGGAAGAAACGGCGGACAATTTGCGCAAATACGGCGGCTTCCTGCCGGGCATCCGCCCGGGCAAGAAAACCGCCGAATATCTGGACTATGTGCTGACGCGCCTGACCTGCATCGGCGCGGCCTACATTACGCTGGTGTGTTTGCTGCCGGAGATTTTGATCTCCGCCTACAGCGTGCCCTTCTACCTAGGCGGCACATCCGTGCTGATTGTGGTGTCCGTCACGCTAGACACCGTGGCGCAGATTCAGTCGCACCTGGTGGCGCATCAGTATGAAGGCCTGATCAAGCGCTCCAAGCTGCGGGGCGGAGGCGTCGGGGCGCCGCGCAAATGAACCTGATCCTGTTCGGGCCGCCGGCGGCCGGCAAAGGCACTCAAGCCAAAAAGCTCACAGCCGAGCGCGGCTACGTGCAGCTCTCGACAGGCGACATGCTGCGCGCGGCGCGCAAGTCCGGCTCCGAACTTGGCCAGCGTGTGGCCGCGATCATGGATTCGGGTTCGCTGGTTTCAGACGAGATCGTGATTGCGCTGATCGAAGAAGCGCTCGCCGCCAACAAAAGCGCGCCAGGCTTCATCTTCGACGGCTTCCCGCGCACGGTCGGCCAGGCCGAGGCGCTGGATTCCATGCTCGCCAAGCACGGCCAGCAGATTGATCGCGTGGTGCGCCTGGAAGTCGATACGCAAAAATTGCTTGATCGCGTCGCCAAACGCTTCGCCGAAGAAGGCCGCGCCGACGATAATCCGGAGGCCTATAAGGTGCGCCTTGAAGCCTACATCGCGCAAACGGCGCCGCTCGTGCCTTATTACGAGCAGCAGGGAAAAATGCGCGGCGTTGACGGCATGAGCGACGTTGAAAGCGTCTCCAAGGCGATCGCCGCGGCGTTGAGCTGATCAACAAAAAAGATGCGTCTCAGCGCGCGCTGAAACGCATCTCGTTTTCTGCTTAGTTTCTTAGGCGGCGCGCGCGGGCGCTTTAAGCTTCGCGGTCCAATCCGCGAAGCTTTCAACCCAGCCGCTCAGCAAGCCCGCCACGCCTTCGTCGGCGATTTCGCCATCGACGATCTGGCCTTCGCGGTAGTTCAGATAAATCTCCGGCTGCGCCAGCAGCGCAACGCCGAGGATTGGCGCGATGCTGCGCAGATGCGATTGCGCCTGCGCGGCGCCGACTGCGCCTGGCGTCGCGCCGATGATCGCGCCCGGCTTGCCGGCCCAGGAATTCTTGCCCCATGGGCGCGAGCCCCACTCAATCGCGTTCTTGAGAGCCGCGGAGAAGGTGCGGTTGTATTCGGGCGAGACGAACAGCACCGCGTCGGCCGCTTCGATCTCGCGCTTGAAGCGCTCCACGGGTGCGGGCAGGGCGGCTTCGTCGTCCTGATTGTAGAGCGGCAGATCGCCGATCTCGACGATCTGCAGGTCCAGCCGCGGGCGCGCCAGTTTCGAGAGCGCCTCGGCCAGCTGCCGGTTGAATGAGCCTTTGCGCAGGCTGCCGACGATGACGGCGACTTTGGTCATGGTTCCGATTTCTCCCCTGGTATAATCCAGTAACCAAGGCTATATGTGCGCCCATGGCCGGACCTCAAGAACGCACATTTGGCAAACCAGGGCACAGCGATGTGTCCGATCCCAACTCGCACGATTGCCGGGCGGTTTCGGGGATTCTCTCCCGGATCGGCGATAAATGGAGCGTGCTGATCATCACCCGGTTGGGGGAGGGGCCCAGAAGGTTTAACGAAATCAAGCGCATCGTCGGCGGGATCAGCCAGCGCATGCTGACGCTGACGCTCCGCAACCTCGAGCGCGACGGCCTCATCAGCCGCACCGTGACGCCGACGGTTCCCCCGCGCGTGGATTACGCCCTCACCGAGCTGGGGCGCGACCTTTTGGTCCCGGTACGGGCGCTCTCGGAATGGGCCATCCGCCACCAGCCTTGCATTATGAGCGCGCGCGCCCATTTTGACGCTTCGCAGGCGGCAGAAACGCCGCATCAGGAACGCGTTTCGGCTGGTTGACGCGGCATTTCGCCCCGCTATAACCGCCACCTTCGCG
>DAOMPU010000215.1:0-5035 GCA_035444925.1 Terricaulis sp.
AGAATTCATGGTGCGGAATACGTTTATCTATCCGCCCAAGCCGTCGATGCGGATCATCGCAGATATCTTCGCGTACACCGCGCAGGAAATGCCGAAGTTCAATTCGATCTCGATCAGCGGCTATCACATGCAAGAAGCGGGCGCGACGGCCGATCTTGAGCTTGGCTTCACGCTGGCCGACGGCGTGGAATATATCCGCGCCGGCGTCGCCGCCGGGCTCGACATCGATAAATTCGCGCCGCGGCTTTCGTTTTTCTGGGCTATCGGCATGAACCCGTTCATGGAAATCGCCAAACTGCGCGCCGCGCGCCTTCTTTGGGCGAAACTGACCGCGCAATTCAATCCGAAAGACGATAAATCCCGCGCGCTGCGCACGCATTGCCAAACCAGCGGCTGGTCCCTCACCGCGCAAGATGTTTACAACAACGCCGTGCGCACATGCGTCGAAGCGATGGCCGCCGCGTACGGCGGCACGCAATCGCTGCACACCAATTCGCTGGACGAAGCGCTCGCGCTGCCGACGGATTTCTCCGCCCGCATCGCCCGCAACACGCAAATCCTGCTGCAAAGCGAAGGCGGCGTGACGCGGCCCGCCGATCCATGGGGCGGCTCCTATTATATCGAGCGCCTCACCGCCGATCTCGCCGCGAAAGCGTGGGCGCATATTGAAGAGGTGGAAAAACTCGGCGGCATGGCGCAGGCGATCGATCAAGGCTTGCCCAAAGCGCGCATCGAAGAAGCCGCCGCCCGCACGCAAGCGCGCATCGATACCGGGCATCAGACCATCGTGGGCGTCAACAAGTTCAAGCCCGATGCGCCGGAGGATATTCCGGTGCTGAAGGTCGATAACGCCAAAGTGCGTGCGATGCAGCTGGATAAGCTCTCGCGCCTCAAAGCTGAGCGGAAGGAAGCGGAAACGCAGGCCGCGCTGGAAGCATTGGAGAACGGCGCGCGCGGCAAGGGCAATCTGCTTGAACTCGCCGTCAACGCCGCCCGCGCGAAAGCCACGGTCGGCGAAATGTCATCCGCGATGGAGCGCGCGTTTGCGCGCCACCAGCCGCCGATCCGCCTCGTCACCGGCATCTATTCGCGCGAAGCGGCCGATGACGTCGCGGTCGAGCGTGCGCGCCAGAGCGTGGCGGCGTTCGAAGATGCGGAAGGCAAGCGCCCGAAAATCCTGGTCGCCAAGATGGGCCAGGATGGGCACGACCGCGGGCAAAAAGTGGTCGCCAGCGCCTTCAGCGACATGGGCTTCGACGTGGAGATCGGCCCGCTGTTCGCCACGCCCGAAGAGGTGGCGGACCAAGCCATCGCCAGCGGCGTGCACATCGTCGGCGTCTCCTCGCTGGCGGCGGGGCATCTGACGCTGACGCCCGAATTGCGCGGCGCGCTCGAAAAGCGCGGGCGCGGCGACATCATGATCGTGGTCGGCGGCGTGATCCCGCCCGAGGATGTGGAGACGCTGAAGGATATGGGCGCGGCGGCGGTCTATCCGCCCGGCGGCGTGATCGCGGAAATCGCGCAGGACCTGCTGAGCGCGCTGAACCAGAAACTGGGTTACGCGCAGCCGGCGCGGAAGTCATGAGCGTCGCAACGAAGGCGCCTCTCGCCCTCTCCGCCATCCTCGCGATCGCCTACGGCGCGTTTGGCTCGGCGCTCTACGAAAGCACACCGCCTTACGTGATCGGCGCGCTGGTCAAAGCCTCCGGCATTGTCGTGCTCGCGCTCATCGCGCTGCTCGCGCGTTCGCGCCTGTTGGCCGCGGGGCTCCTTTTCGGCGCGCTTGGCGATGCTCTGCTCGCGTGGAGCGAAGCGACGTTTCTCTACGGCGCGTTCGCGTTTCTGATCGGGCACCTGTTTTACATCACGCTCTTCCTGCGCGCCGGCTTGGGGCTCGCCGCCTTCAATCAGCCCCCGCGCCTTCTCGGCGCAATCACGCTCATCATTGCTTGCGTGGTGATGACGGCGCTTCTCGTGCCGCGCGACAATCCGATGTTCGCCCCGCTCGCGGTCTATACTGGCGTGCTGACTTTGATGGCGCTGATCTCCTTCACGCTGCCCGCCGCGCGCTGGCCGGCGATGCTGGGCGCGGTGCTCTTTTTCATCAGCGACGGGTTCGTGGCGTGGAATATGTTCCACCCTGATCCTGACCCCACGCTCGCCTATTGGCGCAGCTTTGCGGGCTGGATGGTCTATTGGGCGGGCCAGGCCGGCATCTGCATCGGCGCGCTGGGACTGCACAAGGCGCGCGCGCCGGGCTAAGTTCGCGCCATGGATGCCGCGCAAACACCGTGGGACAAGGATTTCTCCCGCCTGACCCGCGAGGCTGACGCAGGCGATGCATCCGCCCGCGCGCAGCTTGACGTGCTTGCACAATGCGATCTGCGGACACTTGCCCAGCCGCCGACGAAAGAACGCATCCATGCCCAATCGGCGATCTTCGCCTGCAAAGGCTTTGCGCCGCCCGCGATCTGCGATTGGCTCGTAGCGCGCGCGCTACCGCGCTTGCACCCCTCCGTCGTTCACAACTCACGCACCGGCGAGATGGGCGCAGACCCTCGGCGCACAGCGATGAATTGCGGTGTTGAGCGCGATCTCATCACAGCCATCATGCAGCAGCGCGCCGCTTGGCTGACGGGCGCGCCCGTTTCACACTACGAGCCGCCGAACGTGATCAGCTATGAGCCCGGCCAGAGGTTCGATTATCACCACGACTATATCGATCCCAGCCAGCCTGGATCAGCGGATGAACTCGCGGCGCTGGGCCAGCGCGTCGTCACGATTGTCACCTATCTGAACACCGAGTTTGACGGCGCCGCGACGGACTTCCCCCGACTCGGCTTTTCCTTTCGCGGCGAAAAAGGCGACGCGATCATGTTCGCCAATGTGCTTCCGAGTGGCGCGCCCGATATCAACACGCTGCATGCGGGCCTGCCGCCCGCGGCGGGGCGCAAATGGGTGCTGTCGCAATGGATCCGCGCGCGCCCGCTACCCGCGCGGGCCTGATGGCCCAATGTTCCCTTTTTGTTCTTGACAAAGAAGAAAAGCTCGCGCTGAATGTAGGCGCAGGGAGATTCAGATGATTGGCTATGTCACCATCGGCTCAAACGATATCGCACGCTCGTGCGCCTTCTTCGACGCCGCATTCGCGCCGCTGGACTACAAACGCACTTTTGAAGGCGGCGGCTGGGCCGGATATGGCCCCGGCGGCGATAAGGAGAGCGGGCTGCAGATTTATCTCGCCACGCCCTTCAACGGCGAGGCGGCAAGCCTCGGCAATGGCTCGATGCTCGCGTTCAAAGCGCCCTCGCGCGCGGCTGTGGAGGCCTTTTACGCCGCAGCGCTCGCCGCCGGCGGCAAGGATGAAGGCGCCCCCGGCGTACGCGGGGAAAGCGATCCGCCGTTTTACGGCGCCTATGTGCGCGATCCCGAAGGGAACAAGTTCTGCGCCTATTTCAGAGGGTAATTTGACCCCGCCGCCCCGCGGGCCACATTGGAACGCAGGAAAGCCCTATGGACGCTCAAAGCAAAATCCTGCGCGAACGCGCCGAGCGGCAGATCGCGTTGGCTGAAGCCAATGGCGCGCGCGCCAAAGCCTCGCCCGATTATCGCACCGTGTTCATCACCTACCGTGACGGCGTGGAAGAGCGCATCCGCATCGACGCCACCGCGCACGAAAAGCCGCACTGAGCTTTGCACGCGCCCCGGATCGCGTTAGCGACCGAGGCGTGAGCACGCCCACCCTTTCCGACGCCCGCGCGCTGCTGGAGCGCGTGTTTGGCCATGCCGATTTTCGCGGCCTGCAGGCAGACGTGATCAGCGAAGCGCTGGCCGGGCGCGACGTGGTGGCGGTGCTGCCCACGGGCGGGGGCAAAAGCTTCTGCTATCAGATCCCGGCAATCCTGCGCGAAGGTTTGGGGCTGGTGATCTCGCCGCTGATCGCGCTGATGCAGGATCAGGTGGCGAGCTTGCGCGCGGCGGGCGTCGCGGCGGCGCGGCTGGATTCCACGCAAGAGCGCGAGGCGCGGCGCGAAACGCTGGACGCCGCGCGCGAGGGCGCCCTCGATCTGCTCTACGTGTCGCCCGAAGGGCTGTTCGCTCAGGGCTTCCTCGATTTCCTGGAGCAATGCCCGATTGCGCTCATCGCCATCGACGAAGCCCATTGCGTCAGCCAATGGGGCCACGATTTCCGCCCCGATTATCGCGCGCTGGGCCAATTGGCCGATCGCTTCCCAAACGTCCCGCGCATGGCCGTGACGGCGACCGCCGATCTCAAAACCCAGGCCGACATCCGCACGCAGCTGAAGCTGGAGCACGCGCAAAGCTTCATCGCTTCCTTCGATCGCCCCAATCTGGTGCTGAGCGCCGAGCGCAAAGGCCCGCGCCCGCAGGAGCGCATGCTTGATCTTGTGCAGGCGCGGCGGGGCAAATCCGGCATCATCTACGCCGCCACCCGCGATCACGTGGAAAAAATCGCCGCCGCGCTGCAGGAAGCGAATATCCCGGCGCTCGCCTACCACGCGGGGCTGGAGCCTTCGCTGCGCGCCAAGCGCCAGCACCGCTTCCAGGAAGAAGATGACGTGGTGATGGCCGCCACCATCGCCTTCGGCATGGGCGTGGATAAACCCAATGTGCGCTACGTGATCCATGCCGATGCGCCGAAAAGCATCGAGGCTTATTGGCAAGAGGTCGGCCGCGGCGGGCGCGACGGCGAAAGCGCGGAAGGCTTTTGCATCTACAGCGCCAATGATCTGCGCCGCGCCATCATGTTCGCCAACCAATCGAACGCCGGCGAAACCGTGAAAGCCGTGCAGATCAAAAAAGCGCGCCAGCTCTATGCCTTCCTCGATGGCCTGACCTGCCGCCGCGCGGGCGTGCGCCGCTATTTCGGCGAAGAAGGCGCCGAGCCGTGCGGGGCGTGCGATGTCTGCACCGATCCGCCGGTTTCGCTGGACGCGACAGAACTCGCCGCCAAGGCCATCTCGGCCGTGATGCGCATGGATCAGCGCTTCGGGCGCGGGCGCGTGATCGCGCA
>DAOMPU010000216.1:0-5027 GCA_035444925.1 Terricaulis sp.
GCGCCAGCTGATGCTGGCGGCGGGCGTTGCGGTGGCATTGGCGGTGATTTTGCCGTTCGCGCTGGCCGGCGGTTTAGGCCGCCTGATCGGCGGGCTCTGGGTCACCGTGATGGGCGCGGTGATGCGCATCGTCGGCGCGATGTTTGGGGGATGATCTCAGCGTGAAAGCTGTGGTTCGGGCAAGTTGGCGCAAAGCGCAGGGTCCAACCGCTTGAGCACGTCGCGCATACGCAAATACTCGTCCCAATTTACATTGGAGTTGGCGCGCAGCCGCTCGATGGCCGGCCCGACCTGCTGCGGGACGACGAGCGAGTGGCGCTGAAAGCGCTCATGTCCCACGATTATGGTCAGCAGATCGACGATCGCATCGTCGAATCCGTGGGCCCGCGCGGTGTCGAGGCGAAACAAGATCTGATGCACGATCGGGAGCGGAAGCGTGGTGATCGTCTCCTGGGACGCCATCACCAATGCGGCGACATAATGCGCCTCGCCAGATTCCGGAAGCGTCGCGACGGCGCGAGATGCGCTCGCAGCCGCATTTCGGTGATCTCCAATCAAGAGATAAAGCAGAGCGAGGTTGAGGACGGTCCAGGGGGACGCGTTTTCGTATTTCAGCGCACGGAGCGCTTCTTCGATATGGGCCCGCACAGCACCCTGTTCGCCGCGAAACTCGCGATAGCCGGGCCGGAAGGCGCGCGCGTAGGGAACCAGGGGCGCGGCCGGGCCGGGCGGCGGGCCCGTCAGCGGAATCCCTCGTTTGGAAAAAGCCTCCCAGAGAACGCTTGGCCAATCGGCGCGCGGCCTACGAAAAAGCGGCTCTGCGTGTAGTGTGCGCAAATGCTCCGGCGCCCTTTCGAACGGAATGTCATCGAGGAGAAGCGGCAGGATCGCCTTGCCGAGAGCTTGCGCCAATCGCGTTTCAAGCGCCACGTACCCACTGGTGAGGCTTTCCGCACTAACCGCTAGGATCAGAAGATCGGAAGCCGCGATGGCGCGCTCGATCTCAGTGCGGAATTCATCGCCAGCGACAAGCGATCGGCTATCAAGCCAAACTTCGACGCCAAAATTTTCCGCCGATGCTCTGATGGCCTCGACGGGAGCGACATCCGACGGCCGCCGTGCGTAGCTGATGAATACGCGCGCCAAGTTTTGTCACCTATATGAGCGCCAGGCCTTGCTCCGCCGCGCGCAGGCTTCTTTTTTTCTCGCGCACGCGATCTCGGATCATTGTTACGCGGGCCTGCAAGCTGGAAATTTTCGCCAGATCATTGGTGTCGCGATCGACGAATCGCGAGTCGGAGACGCGTACCGGTATCTTTTCCCCGTTCGAGAGCGTAATGCTGAAGGATTCTTCGGCATTGAATTGCACCAAACCATCTACCGCACGCCCCCTTACAAACGCCGTCGCGCTCGAAAGCAGATCAATCCCGGACTTCTTCTCCGATCCGGTGGTCATCGCTTGGATCACGCTTGAAGCGCCATACGTCTGCGTGCGTGTGTGCGAGGCAACCGTGACGATGTCTTGGTAGAAGAATTCCAAGTAGCGCTCGTTGATTTTGTTGCCGGTCGCGTGATCCACTTCGCACTGGAACGCGATCATCGTGTTCTCAAGAAAGAAGAAGCAAGTGTATGCCTGCGGCGTTACACGCCACACACCGTCAGCGCCTCGCTTGCTGAAGAACGTGTCCTTGACGAGCTCTGGATCGGGGAAGCTGGTGAGGTAAAGAGCCTCGCCGGTTTCGCCTCCAATGGCGTCGATCCCGGTGCGCGTGCGAGACCAATTCTCAAGGCCGCGGAGATCTTCTTGGAACCATGCGTCGATCTGCTCCTCGGCCGCCGTTTTTACCTGTCGGCGAAACAAGAAATAGCCGACAGCGGCCAACGCGGCGCCGGCCAAGATTCCAACGAGATTGAATGACGTGAGCGAGCCGAGAAGGATAAGGCCGCCGATCGCCATGAGACCAATCGGCACGCTGTTGTTGTGTTTTGCTTTCCCTCGGAAATAGTCCTTTATTTCCCGGCGTTTGTCGTTCTCATCCTTGATTTCAGGTTCATTGCTCGTCAGCAGCCCCAACATGACCCACCCCTGAGTTGCGCCCGGAAGAAGTAACCCGCAGAGCGGGTTGCGGCAACCACTTACTTCGCCCTCTCGAAGCGCTCGGGCAATGGAAGCGTGACATCCGACGAACTACCCGCTATAGCCCCGCCTCCCGCGTGGGAGGGAGCCATCCCGGACCACGCACCCACTCAGGCTGGGCGGTTAAACCGATCGCCCGGCGGTAAGCGAGAGGCACAATATGGCTAAGAAGGTGCTGGGGCAGATTAAGCTCCAAGTGCCGGCTGGAGCTGCGAATCCTTCGCCTCCAATCGGTCCCGCGCTCGGTCAGCGCGGTCTGAACATCATGGAATTCACCAAGGCGTTTAACGCCCGCACGCAGGATATGCCCAAGGGCGATCCGTGCCCGGTGGTGATCACCTATTACCAAGACAAGAGCTTCACCTTTGAGATCAAGACGCCGCCGGCGTCGTTCCTGATCAAGAAGGCGGCGAAAATCCCGACCACGTATAAGCCGGGCCATGGCTCCAAGAAGCCGGGCGTGGATGTCGTGGGCAAGATCACGTTCGCGCAGTGCAAGGAAATCGCCAAAACCAAGGCGAAGGATCTGAACGCCGACGATCTCGACCAGGCCGCGAAAATGATCGCGGGTACAGCGCGCTCCATGGGCGTGCAGGTGGTGGAGTAAGCCGATGCCCAAGATCACCAAGCGCATGGCGCAAAGCCATTCCAACATCGACAGCCGCAAGCTGCACACGCTCGATGAAGCCGTGAAGATTCTCAAGGAACGCTCTGCCAAAGGCAAAGGCGGGGCGAAGTTCGACGAGACCATCGAAGTCTCGATGAATCTCGGCGTCGATCCCAAATATCCCGATCAGCAGGTGCGCGGCGTCGTCGCGCTGCCGAACGGCACCGGGCGCACCGCGCGCGTGGCCGTGTTCGCCAAGGGCGCCAAGGCCGACGAAGCGCGCGCCGCCGGCGCCGACATCGTGGGCGAACAAGACCTGTTCGAGACCATCAATGGCGGCAAGATCGAGTTCGATCGCCTGATCGCCACGCCGGACCTGATGGCCCTCGTCGGCCGTCTCGGCAAGGTGCTCGGGCCCCGCGGCCTGATGCCGAACCCGAAGGTCGGCACCGTGACGATGGACGTGAAAAAGGCCGTCGCCGACGCAAAGGGCGGCGCTGTCGAGTTCCGGGCTGAAAAGGCGGGGATCGTGCACGCCGGCGTGGGCAAGGCCAGCTTCTCCGAAGACGCCATCCGCCAGAACGTGAAAGCGTTCGTGGACGCGGTGGTGAAGGCCAAGCCGACGGGCGCGAAGGGCGTTTACGTCAAGAAAATCGCTTTGAGCTCCACCATGGGGCCGGGCGTGCGTCTCGACGTCGGCGCCGCCACGGCGCAAGGCTAAGTTTTCAGCGCCACGCTGAAATTTGAAACGCCCCGGTGAAAGCCGGGGCGTTTTTGCTTTCGCGCGCTCGAAAAAGCGCGGGCGGGCGCCTATATGCCCTTGTGCCGCGCCCGGGAAGGGCGCGTTTCCAAATTCGAGGGATCTTCCATGAGCCAGGTATCCGCCTTTGGCGCGGTGCGCCCTGATGCGCCGCTGCAAGCCGTGAAAATCGAACGCCGCGATTTGGGCGCCGACGATGTGGCGATCGACATCAGCCATTGCGGCATCTGCCATTCCGATCTGCACTTCGTGCGCGGCGAGTGGGGCGATACGCCTTCGCCCGCCGTGCCGGGGCATGAGATCGTCGGCGTGGTGCGCGCGGTGGGCGCCAATGTGAAAAAGTATAAGCCGGGCGACCGGGTGGGCGTCGGCTGCATGGTGGATTCGTGCCGCCAGTGCGATGCCTGCGCGGAAGGCGAAGAGCAATTCTGCACCGCGCAAATCCAAACTTACGCAGGCGTGGAAAAGCAAACCGGCCTGCCGACCTATGGCGGCTATTCCAAGTCGATCATTGTGACGCAGGATTTCGTGCTGCGCATCCCCGATGGGCTGAGCTCCGAGCACGCCGCGCCGCTGCTCTGCGCGGGCATCACCACCTATTCGCCGCTGCGCCATTGGGGCGCGGGGCCGGGCAAGAAAGTGGGCGTGGTGGGCCTTGGCGGGCTGGGCCACATGGCGGTGAAGCTGGCCAAGGCGATGGGCGCGCATGTGGTGGTGTTCACCACGTCGGCCGGCAAGATCGCGGACGCCAAAGCGCTGGGCGCTGATGAAGTCGTGCTCTCAAAAGACGCGGCGCAAATGGGCGCGCACGCCAACAGCTTTCACCTGATCATCAATTCCGTCTCCGCCGCGCATGATCTCGAGGCGTTTACGCAGCTGCTGCGGCGCAACGGCACGCTGTGCCTGCTGGGGGCGCCGCCGATCACGGAGAGCCATCGCTGGCCGGGCGTGTTCACGATGCTGATGGGGCGGCGCTCGATCGCCGGCTCGCCGATCGGCGGCATCCGCGAAACCCAGGAAATGCTGGATTTCTGCGCCGCCAAAGGCGTGAACCCGGAAATCGAGGTGATTGCGTCCGACGTGATCAACGCGGCCTATGAGCGCCTTGTGAAAGGCGATATCCGCTACCGCTTCGTGATCGATATGAGCACGCTGGCGTAATCCGGCGCGCGGCTTGCTGCGTGAGGCCGCGCAATGGACGCCTCATCACGTCTCCGCGCCCTCGTTGGCGAAATGCGCGCGTGCGCGGCGAAGGCTTCGCGCGTGGCGGGCGGGGCGTGGCGCGGCGAGCCGGCGGCGCGTGCCGAACTGGGGCAGGCGTTAAGCATCAGCGCCGCTTATATGCGCGCCGGCGCGTGGTGTTTGGCGATCGCGCTGCTGCTGGCGGGGGCCGGGGCTTCGATCATGGCCACGCCCGCTTTGGTGCTGGGCGCGGTGCACGCCATGGTGGAGGCGCGCGGCGAGCGGCGCGATGAAGCGGCCGCGCTGCGCGGCCGCTTGCGCGATGCGGCCGCGGAGATGGA
>DAOMPU010000217.1:0-5016 GCA_035444925.1 Terricaulis sp.
GCCGAAGCGTTCCGACCGCTCCCAGGCGAGCGCATCGGCGACGATGCGGTCAAGGTCGTCAAAGCGCGGCGTCCACCCCAGCAGCGCGCGCGCGCGGCTGGCGTTCGCCACGATGGTGGCGGGATCGCCGGGCCGTCGGGGCGCTTCGGCGACGCGGAACGGCTTTCCCGCCACCCGGTGCACTGCCTCGATCACCTCGCGCACCGAGAAACCGCGGCCGTAGCCGCAATTCAGCGTCACGTTTCCGCCGCCGGCGCGCAAATGCTTGAGCGTCAGCAGATGCGCCTCGATCAGATCGGAGACATGGATGTAGTCACGCACGCAAGTGCCGTCTGGAGTGGAATAGTCAGTTCCAAAGATAGAAAGGTGATCGCGCTTGCCGAGCGCCGCCTCGACCGCGACCTTGATCAGGTGCGTGGCGCCTTTGGTGGCCTGCCCGGTGCGCGCTTGCGGATCGGCGCCCGCCACGTTGAAATAGCGCAGAACCCCGTACTTCAAGCCGTGCGCGCGCGCCGCGTCGCGCAGCATGATTTCCGTCATCAGCTTGGAGCTGCCGTACGGCGATTCCGGGCGCAGCGGGGCGTCTTCGGTCACGGACGCCGTCTCCGGCGTGCCGTACACCGCCGCCGTGGAGGAAAACACGAAATGGCGAACCCCGCCCTCCACCGCCGCTTCAATGAGCGAGCGGGATTTGGACGTATTGTTCTCATAATATTCAAGCGGCGCGGCGACCGATTCCGGCACCACGATCGATCCCGCGAAATGGATGATGGAATCCACCTTGTGATCGGCGATGGCTCTGCGCAGCGCGTCGCGATCGCCGATATCGGCGCGGATCAGGCTGGCGCCCGGAGGTGGCGCGGCCGCAAACCCGGTCGATAAGCGATCGATGATGACGAACGGCTCGCCGGCATCGCGCATGGCCCAGGCCATGTGGCTGCCGATAAAACCGGCGCCGCCGGTGATGAGGGTGGACATGGCGATCGATCCTATAATCCGCGGTGCAGGCGCTTATTGCCCGTCATTTTCGCTGAGGTCCAACTTGATGGCGAGCGCAGCAATGCGCCGCTCCGCGAGCGACAGGCGCTGCTCGGCCTGCGCCAGGGACTGGCGCAGATGGCCCACTTCCGCGCGCGCCGCGTCCGCCGCCCTGCTCAATATCTCCATATCGCCAGCTAAAGCGCGCCGCGCAGCCGCCGCCCGCGCGAAACCAAGCGCGCCCGCGCCGAGCGCAAGCACCAATGCTGCGCCCAACGCCGCGATCGCCAAGCCGTGCGCCGGCGCCAAGACCCACCCGGCCAGCGCCGCGAACAGCATCACGGCAAGGATCGCGGCGATGAACCAGCGGCGCTGGGCGATCAGGCCAATCATGCGCCGGCCTCGGCGAAACGGCGCTCAAGGCGAGAGAAGCTGCGATGGGGAAACACATCAACCCGCGAATTTTCGCCCGCGTTCCACACCGCAACACCCCTGCCCAGCAGCCGCGCGCCGGCCGTGCGCCAACAATCCAGATGCAGATCCGGCGCCGGATTTGGCACGTTATAGCGATCACCCGTGCGCTGATAATCGTCAAAATAATAATTCGGGTTGCGCGGCGGCGCTTGCCTAAGCTCCAGCACTGTGCCCTCAAGCAAGTGCGCGCCGGGGATGGTTTCCACGTAGGCGCAATCCACGCCGAGCAAGATCATCTCGCCATAGCCCAGCAATGCGCCGAACAAAGCTGCATGGCTTCCCGTGGTGATCGGATGGCAATCCATCACCCCGCCGGCGCCATACAATGCATCGAAACTCAGCACCCGCTCGGACTGCGCCAGCGGCGCAGGGAAAAGCGAGATCAAATTGTCGCGCAGCAGAAAGGCGTCGATGCCGAGCGCCTCCGCGTTCTCCACCATGTCGGCGATCTCATCGCGATGCGACACGCCGACGACATCATCAAGGCACGCATAATAGCGCGGGCGCCAGCCGATCTTGCGCCAATGGCGATAAGCGGCGTTCATGCCGATCGCGTCGCGCCCGCGCAAACGATCAAAATCGAACCCGGCCAGCGACGGCCCGTTGCCCAGCACGATGAGCGGTTGCTCGGCGCCCGCGCGATCGAGCCGGCGCGCAATCGCCGCCTGCACGCGCGCCCGCGCCTCGGCCGCGCCGGGCGCGTCCGCGACATCGGCTTCCACGGCGCGCGCAATCCAGGCAGTGCTCGCACGCCCGCAATGGCGGCGCGTGGCGCGCGCGGCTTCCATCGCGCGCACGCCCGGCAGAAGCTGGGAAAACGCTTGGCGATGCACGCGCTTGCGCGCCACGTCCGCATCGAGCGCCTTGAAACGCGCGCCGGCCGAGGCTGCGCGCAGCCAGAAATCCATATCGAAGGCCGATTGGTAGCACGTATCTAGCGGGCCGATGCGCGCCAGCAGCGCACGGCGGAAAAACACCGCAGGCCGCAGGAACGCTTCGCCTTGCTGCAAAGCTTCCAGCACACGCGCGCCATCCGGCGCGAACGGCGCGGAGGCGCCCACGGCGCCAGCCTCATTTATCCACGCGCCGCGCGCATAGACGACATCCGCCTCGGGGTGATCGGCGAACGCCGCGCAAACCTGCGCCAACGCGCCGTCTGAGGCGTACATATCATCGCTATCGAGCCAGCCGATGATTTCGCCACGCGCGGCTTGCATGCCCTTGTTTAGCGCATCGGCCGCACCGGCGTCTTTCTCCAAGAACGCGCGCACGTGCGACGCTGCCGCGAGCGTCGCGCGCGACCCGTCCAGCGAGCCGGGATCAAGCACCAAATGCTCACACGCAACGCCACGCTGGCCAGCGCGTCCGGCAGAAAAGCGCCTTGATTGAGGCTGGGCGTAATGATTGAAAGCTGCGGGAGCGTCACGGGCGCCATCCTACGGAAGCGACCCCATCCTGAGCAACCCCCAAGGGCGACCAGATGAAGCATGCGCGCATGGAGATCGCAGCCGACGTTGAATGCGTCTGGCCCGCGCGCGCCATTTTGGGCGAAGGCCCGTGCTGGGATGCGCGCAGCGGCGCGGTGTATTGGGTCGATATCAAAGGCGCGCGGCTGCACGCTTTTGACATCGCCAGCGCCGGCAAGCGCTCATGGGCGCCCGCGCACCGGATTTTCTCGCTGGACGCGCCGCCGGCGCACTGGAACCCGCCTACGCAAACGGCGCATTGGTTCATCGGCTGCGCCGAACCCGGCTTTGGCTGGATCGGCGTGGCCGGAGATGAAATCCTCTTTCAAACGCTATCCCATCCCGAGCCCCGCCAAACGCACAATCGTTTCAACGACGGCAAAACCGGGCCGGACGGGCGCTATTGGGCCGGCACCATGCACGACGCGGAGAGCGAGCCTTCGGGCAGCCTCTATGCGTTCGCAGCCGACGGCGCCGCCGCGCGCATCGACAGTGGCTATATCGTGTCCAACGGCCCCGCGTTCAGCCCCGATGGACGCACGCTCTATCACACCGATTCAGCGCGCCAGGTGATCTACGCCTTCGATCTCGACGCCGCTGGGCAGGCTGCGCAGCGGCGCGTGCTGATCCAATTCGGCGAAGGAGAAGGCTATCCCGATGGCATGACGTGCGATCGCGCCGGCGATCTATGGGTCGCCATGTGGGATGGCGCGCGCATTGAAAAACTCTCTCCGGAGGGGCGCCGGCTCGGCGCGCTTCCCATCCCGGCGCGGCGGCCCACCTCGTGCGTATTCGTGGACGAAGCCTGCACGGATATGTTCGTCACCTCCGCATCCATCGGCGCAGCGGCGGGCGACGCCTTGGCCGGCGCCCTGTTTCGCGCCAGGCTGCGCTGAAACAGGCCGGCGCTTGCCTAAAAGCCGCGTTCGATGCCAGAAAGCCCCATGACAAAAACGGCTCTCATCACGGGCGTCACCGGCCAGGATGGCGCGTATCTGGCGCGCCTGCTGCTGGAAAAAGGCTATGTCGTTCACGGCGTGAAGCGGCGCTCGTCTTCGTTCAATACGGAACGGATCGACGACATCTATCAGGACATCCACGAAGGCGATCCGCGCTTTCTGCTGCATTACGGCGACCTGACCGACGCCACCAACATCATCCGCCTGGTGCAATCCACGCAGCCGGATGAGATTTATAATCTGGGCGCGCAAAGCCACGTGCAGGTGAGCTTCGAGACGCCAGAATACACCGCCAACGCCGACGCGCTGGGGCCGCTGCGGATTCTGGAAGCGTTGCGCATTTTGGGGCTCACGCAAAAGACGCGCTTTTATCAGGCCTCCACATCCGAGCTTTATGGGCTTGTGCAGGAAACGCCCCAGCGCGAGACGACGCCGTTCTATCCGCGCAGCCCCTACGCCGCGGCGAAGCTTTACGCCTATTGGATCACCGTGAATTACCGGGAGGCCTATGGAATCCACGCCTCAAACGGCATCCTGTTCAATCACGAGAGCCCGCTGCGCGGAGAAACCTTCGTCACGCGCAAGATTTCGCGCGCGGTCGCGGCGATCAAGCATGGGCTCCAGGATACGCTCTTCCTCGGCAACCTCGATGCGCAGCGCGATTGGGGCCATGCGCGCGATTATGTGGAAGGCATGTGGCGCATCGTGCAGCAGGATACGCCCGATGATTACGTGCTCGGCACCGGCGAAATGCATTCGGTGCGCGAGTTTGTGGAGCGCGCCTTCGCGCATATCGGCGAAGAGATCGTTTGGCGCGGCGAAGGTGTTGAGGAAATCGGTGTGAGCGCCAAATCCAACGCAATTCTGGTGCGCGTGGACCCGCGCTATTTCCGGCCAACCGAAGTGCAGCAGCTGCTCGCCGATCCCTCTCGCGCGCGCCAGCGCCTTGGCTGGACCCACACCACGCAGTTTGAAGATTTGGTGACGGAGATGGTCGAAGCTGACCTGCGGAAAATCCCCC
The DNA here is from genome assembly GCA_035444925.1 of Terricaulis sp. Classification (GTDB taxonomy): domain Bacteria; phylum Pseudomonadota; class Alphaproteobacteria; order Caulobacterales; family Aquidulcibacteraceae; genus Vitreimonas. The sequence goes on from DAOMPU010000217.1 coordinate 4,899, forward strand.
TAGAGCCGCACCGAAATCCGCATGCCTGATCTTTATGATCTACGCGGCAAGCGCGTGTTCGTGGCCGGGCATCGCGGCATGGTGGGCGCGGCGCTGGTGCGCCGCTTGGCCCGCGAGG
>DAOMPU010000218.1:0-4945 GCA_035444925.1 Terricaulis sp.
GGCCGATAACGCGCTGCAAATCCACGGCGGCAACGGTTTTGCGCTGGAATACCCGATCAGCCGCGTGCTCTGCGATGCGCGCATTCTCAATATTTTCGAGGGCGCGGGCGAAATCCAGGCGCAAGTGATCGGCCGGCGCCTGCTGGAAGACGGGCGCAACTGATTTACACGCCGCGCGGCCCCGCCTAGCGTACGCGCGCTGATTTGCGCGGGGGGAAGGCATGATCAAGACGTGGGCGATGGCGGCGTGCGTCGCCGTGGCGGGGCTGGTTGTCGCGGTGAATGCTGCGGCGCAAAACGGCTTCGCGCCGCAGATGCAGGCCCAGTATCAAAGCGAGTGCACGGCCAGCGGCGCGGCTGCGGAATTGTGCGCCTGCGTCTGGAATGGCGTGCAGCAGCGCATGAGCGGCGAAGAATACCAAGCGCTCGACGCGGCGATGCGCAATCAGCAGCTGCACCCCTCGATGGCCAAGTATGAACTGATCCTCGGCGTCTGCAACGGCACTAGCCGCGTCACCGCCTCCAATCCGGAAGCCTATCCGGGCCATACCAGCACCAATTTCATGAATGGCTGCCAGCAGGGCGGCGTTTCGCAGGCGATCTGCGCTTGCTCGATGAACGAATTTGAGCGGACGATGTCGCTGCAGGAATTCACTGAGCTGGATCGGATGATGAGTTGGGGCAAAGGTGAGGAGCACCCGCTCTATCAGAACTTCGTTTCCACGGTTCAGACCTGCGCCCGCAACAATCCGAGTTAAGCGCGGGAACCTTGCGCCCTTCCGCGCGTTTCAGCGCGGAAGGTGGACCCTTGCGCAACGAGCTTTCCCGCACCAGTTTGATTTCGCTCTGCTTCGCGTCGGCGCTGCTGGCGGCGGCGTGTGAAACGCTTTCGCCGGAGCCGGAAATCGCGATCGCCGCCGCCAGCGTCGAGGCGGCGCCGAATTGCTCGGACGAAGCGGCGCGCGGCGCGCTTAAGCAAAACCCTTGCCCGAAACATTAACGCTGTTGCGCTAGAATGCTTCGCATGCACGGCAAATCTTGCCGGGCAGGGAGGCTGATATGCGTTTAGCGCTGATCGCCATCGCGGCGTTCTCGCTCACGGCATGCGGCGCCAAGGAGCCGCATCCCTATCCCGATGGCGCACGCGCCGCGTTCGCGCGCATCTGCACGGCGGACGCCGCCGTTTGCGATTGCATGTGGAATGAGATCACGCGCGCCATGCCCTACGATGAATACCGCGCCGCGCTTGCGCGGTTCGAGGCCGAGGGGCTGATGGATCCGCGCATCACCCGCGCGCGCACGCGCTGCACCGGGCGCTAAGAAGGCCGCCGGCTTTGCAGCGCCGCGAACAGCGTGCCGTCGTCCAGCAGGTCCAGCTCGCCGCCCACCGGCACGCCGTGCGAAAGCCGGCTGACGATCAGGTTCAGCGGCGCCAGGCGCTCGGCCAGATAGTGCGAGGTGGTTTGCCCATCCACGGTGGCCGATAGCGCCAGGATCACTTCGCGCACGCCGCCGGCGCTGGCGCGCTCCACCAGGCGGGCGATGCGCAGATCGTCGGGCCGCACCCCGTCGAGCGCCGAGAGCACCCCGCCCAGCACATGATAGCGCCCCTTGAATGCGCCCGCGCGTTCCAGCGCCCAAACATCGCCCACCTCGGCCACCACGCAGATAAGGCCATCGTCGCGATCGTAAGCGGTGCAAAGCGCGCACGGATCGGCCGCATCCAGCATGCCGCAATTGGAGCACGCGCGGACTTTCTCCGCCGCGTCCGCCAGCGCCGCCGCCAGCGGGCGCATCAACGCGTCTTTCTTCTTCAGCAATTGCAGCGCCGCCCGCCGCGCAGAACGCGGCCCCAACCCCGGCACTTTCGCCAGCAGCGCAATCAGCGCCTCGATCTCAGGGGCGGCGATGATGGACTTGGAACGCATCAGGGGGATGTAGCGGCTGGCGGGCAGGGTTGCGAGGGTCTGGTTTGACATCGCGGCCGCAAGCCGCGAAAAATAACGCATCACCCTATCGTTGAAGCAAGGCCCACGCCGTTCTGGCGGGGGAACGAGTTGGTATGAATTCTATTGATCTGTCGGCGCTGTTCGCGCGCGATCTGTCTCCGTTGGGCGAGTTGCTGATCGGCCTTGCCGCGCTGCTTGCGGTGGCGACCGCCGCGAACTTCGTTGTGAAGCACATCATTCTGCGCTTCGCAGTGCGGCTGCTGCGTATGAAGAGCCCGACGCTGGTGAAGATCGCCACGCGGTTGGCGAATATTGTTCCCGCGCTGGTGATCGCAGGCGGGGCGTCGCTTGTGGCGAACCTGCCGGCGGAGGCCGTGGCGGTGACGCGCAACGTTGTCGCGGCATTCATCATTTTGATGATCGTGCTGGCGTTGAACGGCCTGCTGACGCTGGTGAACGAGCTTTATCAGCGCCGCCCCGAGGCGCTGAGCCGGCCGATCAAGGGCTATATCCAGGTTCTCAAGATATTGCTGTTCGCGGCAGCGGCGATCCTGATCATCGCCGCGCTGATGGAGCAAAGCCCGCTGCTGCTGCTTTCAGGCCTCGGCGCGATGGCTGCGGTGCTGATGCTGGTGTTCAAGGACACGATCCTTTCGCTGGTCGCATCGGTTCAGCTCACCTCCAACGACATGCTGCGCGTGGGCGATTGGATCGAGATGCCGCAATTCAGCGCTGATGGCGACGTGATCGACATCGCCCTGCACACCGTCAAGGTGCAGAATTGGGATAAGACGATCACCACCATCCCCACCCACAAACTGATCGAGCAATCCTACAAAAATTGGCGCGGGATGAGCGAATCCGGCGGGCGGCGCATCAAGCGCGCGCTGATGATCGATCAAAGCAGCATCCGCTTCCTTGAGCCGGAAGAGCAGGCGCGCTTGCGCCGCTTCGCGCTGATCGACGATTACCTCGACGCCAAGCAGCAGGAGCTTGAGGATTGGAACGCGCGCCTGATTGAAGCGGGGCGCGATCCGGTGAATACGCGCCGCGTCACCAATGTTGGCACGTTCCGCGCTTATGTCGGCGCTTACCTCGCCGCCCACCCGCGCATCGCGCAGAATATGACGCTGCTGGTGCGCCAGCTTGACCCCACGCCGCAAGGGCTGCCGATCGAGATCTATTGCTTTACCAACACCACCGCCTGGGGCGAGTACGAAAACATCCAGGGCGATATTTTCGATCACCTCCTGGCGATCCTGCCGGAATTCGGCCTGCGTCAATTCCAGGAGCCGAGCGGCGCCGACCTTCAGACGCTGGCGCCGTCGCTCAAAACGGCATCTTGAACCCAGGCAGAATCCCCAGACCGCCGCTGAGCCCCTTCATCTCATCGTTCTGCGCCTCTTCAAGTTTGCGGCGCGCATCGTCGTGCGCGGCTTTGATCAGGTCTTCCAGAATCTCGCGCTCGTCCGCGACCATCAGCGAGGGATCGATATTGATGCCCAAGAGCGCGCTTTTGCCGGAAATGCGCACGCGCACCATGCCCCCGCCGGCGGAGCCTTCCACTTCCATCGCTTCCAGCTTCTTCTGCGCCTCGTTGATCTTGGCCTGCATCGCTTGGGCCTGGCGCATGATCTGGGAGAGGTCTTTCATCGATCGTTTTCCTCTTTGCGCGCGGGCGAGGGCGCGGGCGTCGGTTGGGGTTGCGGCTTTGTAGGAAAGGGCGCCACCGCGCCGCCGCCGTTTTCATCCACGGGGAGAGTCACTTTGGCGATCTCCGCGCCTGGAAAGTGTTTCAGCGCTTCGGCCACAAAGGGCTGGCGTTTCAATTCGTCCATGGCGCGCTGGCGCTCGGCGCGGCGCCGATCGGCGAGGCTTTCCACTGGCGCGGCTTCGTTGGCGGCGCGGATGCGCCATTCGATGCCGGTGTGCTCCTCCAGCAGCGGCTTCATGGTGCGCACGAAATCGCGCGGGATGTCCTCGCTTGCGGCGAACACCAGATCGCCATTGGCCGAGAAATGCACAACCTTCAAGCGATCAAGCACCAATTCCAGCTCAACCATGCGCTCGCCTGAAACGAACGCGATCACGTCTTCAAATGTTTTGAGCCCGTGCGTGGCAGCGGTTGGCGCTTGCGCCGTCGGCCCGGCGCCGGCAGGCGGCGCAGCGGCCGGCGCGGCAGGCGCAGCGGGCGCGCCATCGCGCAGCAGGCGCGCGGCGTCTTCGGGCGGGGGCAAGCTTTGCGCCGCGCAAAGCCGCACCATCGCCATTTCCACCGCCGCGATCGGATCGGGCGCCTTGCCCGCTTCCTCCAGCGCCTTGAGCAGCATCTGCCACAGCCGCGAAAGCTGCGCCGGCGAAAGGCTTGAAGCCAGGCCGCGCACCCGCGCGATCCAATCGGCGCCGCCAAACATGCGCGCGCCATCGCCTAACGCTTGCGCGCGCGCCGCTTCGTGGCCGATCTCCAGAAGATCGCGCAGGATCAGCGTGGGGTCGGCGCCGCTATCATATTGGCTGCGCGCTTCGCTGAGCGCGGTTTTTGCGTCGCCCTTGGCGATCGCTTCAAACAGATCGAGCACGCGCCCGCGATCGGCCAGGCCCAGCATGTCGCGCACATCGGCGGCCGTCACCGTTTCGCCCGGCTTCTGCACCAAAGCCTGATCCAAAAGCGAAAGCCCGTCCCGCGCCGAGCCCTCGGCCGCGCGCGCGATCAAGGCGAGCCCATCGCCATCGACTTTCACGCCTTCCTTGGCGCAGATATTGCCCAGATGCTCGGCCAGCCGCTCGCTATCGATGCGCTTCAGATCAAAGCGCTGGCAGCGCGAGAGCACCGTCACCGGCACTTTGCGGATTTCCGTGGTGGCGAAAATGAATTTCACATGCGGCGGCGGCTCTTCCAGCGTTTTCAACAAGCCATTGAAGGCTTGCGTGGAGAGCATGTGCACTTCATCGATGATATAGACTTTATAGCGCGCCATGACCGGCGCGTAGCGGAC
>DAOMPU010000219.1:0-4943 GCA_035444925.1 Terricaulis sp.
CTGGAGGCGGCCTTTCCCGAAGAATGGGCGCACGCGCTGGACGTGATCGCCAAAGCGCGCGCGGCGTTGCGCGAAGATGGCGCCGATTTCGATACGCTTGTGGGCGACGCGCGCAAGCGGCTCGCCGATTTTGGATTGAGCTGAGCCATGGAATTGGATCCATTCTTTTGGCAATCGGTGCTGGTTGGCTTCCTTGCGCAATTCGTCGATGGCGCGCTGGGCATGGCGTACGGGCTCGTCTCCACCTCTTTCCTGATGGCTTTCGGTGTGCCGCCGGCGCACGCGAGCGCGGCGGTGCACACCGCGGAGATTTTCACCACCGGTGTTTCAGGCGCATCGCACGCATGGCGGCGCAACGTGAATTGGAAACTTGTCGCGCGGCTCGCGCCGGCCGGCATCCTCGGCGGGATCGCAGGGGCGATGACGGTGTCTTACCTGCCGATCGATATCATCAAGCCGTTGGTTTCCGCCTACCTGCTCGGCATGGGCGTGTTCGTGCTTTACCTCGTGTTCCGCAATCGCCCGCAAAACCCGGTGGCGCCCAATGATGCGGCGGGCGTGGGCCTCGTTGGCGGCTTTCTTGATGCAGCCGGCGGGGGCGGCTGGGGGCCGATCTCCACCACCACGTTGTTGGGGCGCGGCCATCCCGCGCGCCAGGCGGTCGGCAGCGTTAACCTCTCGGAATTCTTCGTCACGGCGGCGATCTCGGCCACCTTCTTCATGACTCTGGGCAGCGTGCGTTGGAGCGATATTGCAGGGCTGCTGATCGGCGGCGTGGCGGCCGCCCCCCTGGCGGCCTTCGCGGTCAGCAGAGTACAACCGCGCCTCTTGATGGGGGTGATCGGCTGCTTCGTTTCGTCGCTGGCGATCTACCAGATCGCTACCGCGATTGGACCACACTTTGCGATTATGACCTCCTTTAAGGGATAGGCTGGGCAGTTCGAATCTCATGGCAGATCAGGCAGATTTTATTGCGCCGCCGCCGGCGAACGTGCACGTCGCGCGCGTCACCGAGGTGAAGCACTACACCGACGCGCTGTTCGCTTTTACGTGCGAGCGGCCGGCGAGCCTGCGTTTCCGCTCGGGCGAGTTCATGATGATCGGCTTGATGAACGGGCCAAAGCCGCTGTTGCGGGCCTATTCGATCGCCAGCCCCGCGTGGGACGAGGCGCTCTCGTTCTATTCCATTAAGGTGCCGAACGGCCCGCTCACCAGCCGCTTGCAGCATATTCAGCCGGGCGATGAAGTGCTGCTCGGCAAGAAGCCGACAGGCACTTTGGTGCTCGATGCTTTGACGCCGGGCAAGCGCCTGTTCTTGGTCTCCACCGGCACCGGCGTTGCGCCGTTCGCCAGCCTGATCCGCGAGCCGGAAACCTATGAGCGCTATGAGGAAGTGATCCTCACCCACACCTGCCGGACCGCGGCGGAGCTTGTGTACGGCACGGAAATCGTGGCCGCCGCCAAGGCGTGTGATCTTGTCGGCGAAGCGGCCGGCGCCAAGCTGCGCCATGTCACCAGCCTCACGCGTGAGAGCCACGCGGTTGAGGGGCGCATCACCAATTTGATCGAGAACGGGGCGCTGTTCGCGCATCTCGGCGCGCCGGCCTTCGATCCCGCGAGCGATCGCGTCATGATCTGCGGCTCCTCGGCGGTGCTGCACGACATGAAGGCGCTCGCCGAAGCGCGCGGCTTCGTGGAAGGCGCCAATAACGAGCCGGCGAGTTTCGTGATCGAGCGCGCCTTCGCCGGCTGACCCATAAATTACTGAATCAACGCCCGAATGCCGCCCCGAAAGGATGGTGAAGGCGGCCTGCCGCCCAGCCCGCGCCTGGAGGTTGCAGACGCCTTGCGGCGGCGGCGGCGCAGCGATAGAATGGTATACGATACGGAGCTGGAAATGGCGCGCACCTTGGATTGGACCGGCGTGTATCCGGCCGTGACCACGCAGTTTGACGCGCAGCTCGGGCTCGATCTTGAAGCCACCCAGCGGGTGCAGGACGCCATGATCCAGGAAGGCGTCGATGGCCTCGTCGTTATCGGCACAGTGGGTGAAAACAACTCCCTGGAGCCCGGCGAAAAGCGCGCCGTGCTGGCCGCGGCGAAGGAAGTCGCCAAGGGGCGCGCGCCGATTATCGCCGGCGTCAGTGAGTTCACCACCGCGCGCGCGATGCAGTTCGCGCGCGACGCCGAAGCGATCGGCGTCGATGGGCTGATGGTGCTGCCTTGCATGGTCTATGTGCCGACGCAGGAAGAATTGCTGGCGCATTTCCGCGCCGTGGCGGGCGCCAGCGGCCTGCCGATCATGCTTTACAACAACCCGCCAGCTTACCGCGTTTCGCTGTCGCTGGATGACCTGCGGGCGCTGGCCGAAGAAGAAACTATCGTCGCCATCAAGGAAAGCGCGCCGGATTCGCGGCGCATCACGGACATCATCAACGCCGTCGGCGATAAGCTGCATGTACTTTCCGGCTTGGACGACGTGGCGCTGGAAGGCCTGCTGCTGGGCGCGACCGGCTGGGTCTCGGGCCTGACCAATGCGTTCCCGGAGGAATCGGTGGCGCTGGTGAAAGCCGCGCGCGCCGGCGATCTGGAAACCGCGCGCAAAATCTATCGCTGGTTCATGCCGCTCTTGCACTTGGACGCTGAGCACGATCTGGTGCAATCCATCAAGCTGGCCGAGCAGATCATGGGGCGCGGCTCCGAACGCGTGCGCATGCCGCGCATGCCGCTTTCGGGCGCACGCCGCGCGCAAGTGACGGCCATGGTGGAGCAGGCGGCCGCGACGCGGCCCATCGGTGGAAAGCAGCGCGCAGCCTAAATGCGTTCGACCTTCTTCTGCATTGATGGCCACACGGCTGGAAATCCGGTGCGCCTTGTGGCCGGGGGCGCACCGTTGCTGCGCGGTGCGAGCATGGCTGAGCGCCGGCTCGATTTTCTCGATCGCTTCGATTGGATTCGCACCGGCCTCTGCTTTGAGCCGCGCGGGCACGACATGATGAGCGGGGGCTTTCTCTATCCGTCCACACGCGATGACGCCGAAGCCGGCATCCTGTTCATCGAAACCAGCGGCTGCCTGCCGATGTGCGGGCACGGAACGATCGGCATCGTCACCTTCGCGCTGGAGCACGGCCTCATTCGCCCGCGCACGCCGGGCGCCTTCAAAGTGGAGACGCCGGCGGGGCTGATTGAAATTAGCTACACGCAGGAGGGCGCGCGGGTCTCCAGCGTGCGCTTACGCAACGTGGCGAGCTATCTAGCGGCCCGCGATATCGAGATCGACCTTCCGGACTTCGGCCGCCTGACGCTTGACGTCGCCTATGGCGGCAATTTTTACGCAATCATCGAGCCGCAAGGCGCGTACCAAGGGCTCGATCAATTAGGCGCTTCGCGCATCGTTGAGCTCAGCGGCAAAGTGCGCGCGCTGGTGCGTGAAAAGTTCGAGCCGGTGCATCCGCTGGAATCTTCAATCAAGGGCGTCAGCCACGTGCTGTGGGCGGATAAGCCCAAGGGCGAAGGCGCGGATGCGCGCAACGCGGTGTTCTATGGCGCGCGCGCGATTGATCGCAGCCCCTGCGGCACCGGCACGTCGGCGCGCATGGCGCAGCTGGCGGCGCGCGGCAAGCTCAAGCTGGGCGATCGCTTCGTGCATGAGAGCTATATCGGCAGCCAATTCATCGGCCGCGTGGAAGCCGGCGCTAAGCTGGCCGAGCATGAGGCCATCATTCCGTCCATAGAAGGTTCGGCGATCGCCACCGGCTTCAACACCATATGGATCGATGAGGCCGATCCGTTCTGGCGCGGCTTTCAAGTCGTTTGAGCAAACCAACCCCGCATTTCGGGCGTCGCGCCAAAGCGGGTATGCGCATGCTTAATCCGCCGGCCGCCGGGGTCGATGATCACGCCCCATTTGGCGGCCTGGGGGATTCGAGCTATGGTCCGCGCGAGCAGGGGCGCGCGGCCAGCGCTTTCTACACGACGACGACGACCACGTATATTTGGCCCTAGGGGTCCAGCCTTTCATGAGCCCGCCACGTCTTGAAGTGCGCACCTTGTCCGACCGGCTCGTCGAGGTGGTGCGGGACTTTATCCTCTCGGGCGCCATCTCTTCAGATGAACCCATCCGCCAGGACGCCATGGCGGCGGCGCTGCATGTCTCGAAGATTCCGCTGCGCGAAGCGCTCGCGCGGCTGGAGCAGGATGGGCTCGTCGTTTCATATCCCAATCGCGGTTTCTTCGTGCGGCCGATGTCGCCGGAAGAAGCGGAGGAGATTTACGAGCTGCGCTTGAAGCTCGAGCCGGATGCGGCCGCGCGCGGCAGCTTGAACGCGAGCGATGCAGAACGCGCGCACGCGCGCGAAGCGCTGGCGCTGCTCGATGTCGATGCCGCCGCGCATAAGCAAACGGTCGGGGCGCTCAATCGCGCATTCCATATGGCGCTGGTGACGCCCGGCGCAGGCTCCGTCACCGCCAACCTCGTGGCGCGCCTGCACGTGATGGCCGATCGCTATGTGCGCAAGCATCTCGAGCCCAAGGGGCGCTTCATCGAGGCCGAAGCCGCGCACCATGAAATCCTCGATGCGTGGCTCGATAAACGCGAAGCGGATGTGCGCAGGCTGGTGAGCGAGCATCTGGAGAACACGCTGGCGGATTTGCGCATTGAATTGAGCGCGGAAGCTGACTTCGCGCCCAAGCCCGCGCCCGCGCGCAAAAACTCGCGCAAATAGATCAGCCCAACGCCTGGCCGCAGAAACGCCGGCAATCTGTGGCGGGGCCTCTGATTGGATTGGCGATGCGCGGCGAGCAAGTGACCAACGCTCTGATCGACGCTTCCCGTTGATGGCCTCCTTCCTCGCGGCGCAGCACGCCGGCGCCCTTAACGGCGCGCATAAAAATGCTCACGCGCACGAGAGTGAATATTGACACCCGGCCGGTTTGATGGCTCA
>DAOMPU010000220.1:0-4936 GCA_035444925.1 Terricaulis sp.
ACGTGCCCGGGCGTGTCCATCAGATTGAGCACGTAATCGAGGCCGTCCTTGGCCTTGTACTCCAGGCGCACGGTCTGGGCCTTGATGGTGATGCCGCGCTCGCGCTCGATATCCATCGAGTCGAGCACCTGGCTGGTCATCTCGCGCGCGGAAAGCGCCCCCGTCTCCTGGATCAGGCGGTCGGAAAGGGTGCTTTTGCCGTGGTCAATGTGGGCCACGATTGAAAAGTTACGAATGCGGTCGCGAGGCGTCATGGAGGCGGGAGGTAATGTAAAGCGGGGCCCGCGCCAAGCTTACACCCTGCAGCAGAGGGGGCGGATAGATTGCCGCGCCAGGCCAGCGAGTGATTGGACGGACAGCGCGACCGGGCGACCGGCTAATATAAAAAACCGCTGTACTTTCCGTGCCTTGTGCCCAGTCGCATTTCGCGCCGGCGTCGAAGCAGCGGATGGCCCAGTCCACAATGTTCGCGATGCGATCAACACGGTCGTCGAATCGGAGGTTCTGAGCGAGACCTGCGCCTCACTGGCGGTGCGGCTAGCGAAACTTCCAACGGAAGCCGCGCGCGCAACGCGAGATCTCATCACCGCGGCCGCAACCAACTCGTTTAGCGATCAGCTCGAAAGCGAAGCGTCGGCCTTCGCCGTCATCGCCCAACGAGACGAATGCCACCAAAGCGCGTCGGCGTTCTTGGCCAGGCGCAAGAGGAGTTGAGTGCGTCTTACGGTCTGGGCCCGCGTTCAGGCGCGGCGCGCGCGTCTTTTGCGGAGCCAAATCAAAATGCCGGTCCAGCTTAGCAGGATCGTTGCGACGCCGGCTGCGAACACGATCAACCGCCCCGGCCAGCCAAACGCCTTGCCGGAATGCAGCGGGTATTGCCACGCGATGAACACATCGCCGCCGCTGCCCGTCGCCACATGCCGATCATCGAGGACGGCGCCGGTTTCCGCATCGATGCTCACGAGACGGCGGCCGTAGGTATCGATGTCGCGCCGATCGTAGAAACGCGCTTCGTAAATGCCCGCACGGGGACGCAAGAACAACATGTCCAACGCTGCGTCATTGGTTGCAGTCAAAGCCGCGCTTTGCGCCGAACCCCAGCTTACGGGCGGATCGATCAACGGCGTGTCGCGCGCGGGAACAGCATCCCCGTAGCGCGGCGTCACGGGCGAGACGATTTCGACCGCATGCGTAAACTCATCCATCCAGTTGAAGTAAACGCCGCTCACCGCGAGCATCAGTGTCACGGGTGCAAGCCACAGGCCGACTGCGCGATCAGCGCGGTACGCCACGTAAAGGAAGGAGTCAGAGCCCATACGCTCGATATTTCGATCCCGCTGCTGGTCGCCTCGCCGCCATTGCCGGCGTAGTTGAAGAAATCCGGCGTTTGCAGGCGCAATTGGATGTCAGACCAATCGACGTGGAACAGCGTCAGATCCAAGGTCAAGTTCGGCGCGGGTTGCGCGCGCATGCCGATCTCGTAATTGATCAGTTCGTCGCTGGTCGATCCAGCGGGGATGGGGAACGCCGAAATCGACGGGCTGTTCGGCTGTCCGAACCGGAAGCCCTTGGACACGAGGCCATAGAACATCACCTCTTCGGCGGCTTGGAATTCGAGCGTCACCTTCGGCGAGAACCCCTCATCCTCCGTAGTAATTCCAGGGTCGGTAACAACGGGGTCTGGGTATGAATCGAACCCGCGCGCTGACGAAATGGTCTCCACCTCGGTGCGATAGAGCCGGCCGCCAACACTGGCGGTCCAACGCGGCGCAAAACGCCACGAGACTTCACCAAACAGCGCAATCTCTTCGCCCTCAATGTCGCTATAGAATGCATTGAAGATTTGATCGTCGGGCGAGACAATTGCACCCTGGCCCGGGCCCAGCACGGCGTCGAATTGCGCCTGCGCGCCGGAGGCGGCGCCGAGCCGCTCAAGCAACGCGCGCTCGGCGTGATAGTAGAACGCGCCAATCAGCCATTGCACCGCGCCATCATTGTTTGAGGCAAGGCGCGCCTCGAAAGTCTGCCCCTCGCTCTCGCCGCCGCTTTCGATGAACAGCGGCTCAGTCGTGAAATTAGCGCCGAACACCGAATTTACCCATCCGCTCGCCGCTGTGAAATCCGAGAGCCAGTCTTCGCTCCGCTCCGTCGCCGCGGCCACCGCGATCAGCGTGGCGAAGCCGAAATCCTGCTGCAGACGCACGCTGTGCACCTGAAACTCGGTTTCGCTTGGCTCAGCAATGACTGAATCGCGCGTCAGTTCGCCGAGCGCGGGATAACGATACGAGCCGTCTTCGGCGTCCGTATTCTGAATCAGCCCCAGATAGGTGAGCTCGGTATTGACGCTAGGCGTCCAAGCAACAGAGAGACGCCCGCTCTGCACCGTCACATCGTTGGAGCCATCTTCGCCTGCGCCGATGTTGTCGAGATAGCCAGCGTCACGCCGATAGCCATAGACGCCCCGCACAGCGAGCGTGTCACCCAGTGGAATGTTGACCATGCCTTTGGCGCCGCCGCCCGCCTCGCCGGCGTTTTCGGTGGAACTCAACGTGGTCTCGAACGCCGCATCGAACGAGCCGGGCTCTGCGGTGGCCGCAATATAGTTCACCACACCACCAAGCGAGGCGGATCCGAACAACGAACCTTGCGGCCCACGGAGAATTTCGACGCGCTCAACATCAAAGGTATCGACGTCCGGCACGACAAGCGCCCAACCCGGCTCTGTCAGCGGCACATCGTTGATATAATAGCCCACCGCGCCCTGGCCTTGATCATTGCCCGAGGTGGTCGCGATGCCGCGCAGCACCACATGTGAGCGGCCGGCCTGATAGGCGTTGAACGACGCGCCGGGCACGGTCTGTATGTAGTCGGCTAGGCTCTCGGCGCCGAGCTCCTGCATTTGCTGCGCGCTGACTGCAGAGACAGACGCCGGCACCTCACGCAAGCTTTCTTCACGGCGCCGGGCCGTGACGATAATGTCTTCTGCCGTCACCACGCGGCCGTCGCCCTGCTGCGCAAAAGCGGGCTGCACGGCCAACGCGCCGGTGATCGCCACGCCAGAGAGAAGGACGGATCGAAACGCCATCGCCTTGGTCATCGCCTAATCCCCTTGATGTATTTTCAGTGATGATCTTGAGTTCAGTGGCGGTGGCCCGCTCTCTGGCATGGGCCACGCTTCGCGCGAAAACAGCACGCAACCACGCTGCGCCGTCCGCGATTGCGCGCGCCGCCAACGAAGAGATCGAAACTGCTTCCAGAAAAGAGTGCGTCGCACCGTCGTAAATTTGCGTGCTGACCTCAACTCCCGCCGCCTTAAGCCGCGCAGCCATGCGATGGTTCTGCTCAGCCAAGACATCGCACGCCGCAATGGTGAGATGCGTTGGAGGCGCGCCGTCCAATTCCGCAATCAAAGGCCGCACGTGTGGATGGCTACGCGCCGCAGGCGGGCGATACTGCGCCCAAAACCAATCCATCTCCGCGCGCGTCAGCATGAAGTTCGGCCCGTCAAATTGGGCGGCGTCGTGTTCGTAGACATCATCGAATGCGCCATAATTGAGCAGCAAACCGCGCACGATGCGCGCTTCGCCCGCGTCGCGCAGCGCCAGACTCGCGGCCAAGGCGAGATTGGCGCCGGCGGAGTCGCCGCCGAGGGCAATCGCGTCGTCGCGCAAGCCGAGCGCGCCGCCTTCGCGCGCGGCCCAACGCGCAACGGCTGCGGTTTCATCCAGGGCAACCGGGAATTTGGCCTCGGGCGCCCGAGAGTATTCGACACCCAGCACAGCGCACCCGGCCCGCGCCGCATACTCGCGCATCAAGCGATCATGAGTGTTCGTGCTGAAGAACACCCAGCCACCACCGTGCATATAGATCAGCACCGGAGGGGGTTCGCTTACATCTGGACTATAGAGACGCACGCCAACCGATCCGTGCGGCGTTTCAATGCGGTGTTCCGACGTGTGCGCCATGATCGGTCCGCCATGCGCAAGCGGCGCGCGCACCTGCTCTACGATCGCGCGCCCCTCTTCTGGCGGAAGGCCCCTCAACTGCGGATGGGCCGCGTATGCCTGCGCCATCATCCGCACAAAGCGCTGCACTTCGGGGTCGAGTTCATGCCCGCCCCGCGTCTGTCCATCCGCGTTCGCCATTTGCGCTCCCGCGCGGCGCAAAGGTTGTGCGCCGCAACATGCACGCGGCTCAAATGGCGTGCATTGATCGCAATCTGAAAAAGATTGTTGTGACCCGCTGTCGCCAACAGGGCGGAGATCGTTTAGATTGGGCCAATGGAGCGCAGCACACGCGGTATCGATTATCAGGACGTGCCCCGCCCCGTCGCCGTGTTGGTCGACGAGTATCCGCCGCGCTTTGTTGATCCCCCGCACAGCCATCGCCGCGCGCAATTGTTGTTCGCCTGCAGCGGCGTGATCTCACTTATTACCGACGAAACGACGTTCACCGTCCCGCCGCAACGCGCGGTTTGGATTCCCCCGGGCGTAACACACGAGGCGCGTACGCACAGTCACGTGTCGCTGCGCACGCTTTATGTTGATGCCGATCCGCGCCACGGCTTGCCGCGCGCGTGCCGCGTGCTGCAAGTATCGAACTTGCTGCGCGAACTTATCCTGGCGGCCGCGCTATTGCCGGTCGAGTATGATGAGCAAGCGCGCGACGGCCGCCTGATGCGCCTCATTCTCGATGAGCTTGCCGCCGCCGCGCTCGGTGATCCGATGACTGAGCTGCAAACACCGATGCCGCGCGATCCGCGTTTGGTGCGCATCTGCCGCGATCTGCTGGCGGCGCCCGACTGCACGCTTGCGATTGACGACTACGCAACTGAGGTCGGCATGTCGCGGCGCACCTTCACGCGCCACTTTCGCACCGAAACCGGCGTTAGCTTCAACGAATGGCGCCAACACGCACGCTTGATGGGCGCGCTCTC
>DAOMPU010000221.1:0-4925 GCA_035444925.1 Terricaulis sp.
AGGGCGAGCGGCTCGACGCGCTGGAAGATCCCTTCAAGCTCTATCGCTGCCACACGATCATGAATTGCGCGCAGGTCTGCCCCAAAGGGCTGAACCCCGCCAAGGCCATCGCCGAGATCAAGAAGGCGATGGTGGAGCGGAAGCTCTGATCCGTCAGGCAGCCTTCGCGCTGGCCTTGCTGGCGCCGGCGGCAGCCCTGGCGCAGGATACGCTTAGCGCCGAAACATCCGCCGCGATCGCCTCGATCCGCGCTGGCGACACAGCAGGGGGCCTCTCACAACTGGAAGCGCTTGCGCGCGGCGGCGACGCAAGCGCCGCTGAAGCGATGGGCGAACTGATCACCCACGGCGTGGCCGGCATCGCCCGCGATCCGCGCCGTGCGTGCGACTATTTCGAGCAGGGCGCAGCGGCCGGCCGAGGCGATTCCGCGCACTCGCTCGCCAGCTGTTTCTATTACGGCAATGGCCGGCCGCGCGATTATGCGCGCGCGGCGGAATTGTACGAGCAGGCCGTCGCGCGGGAGTTTCCAATGTCGCGTTGCGCCCTGGGCAATATGTATGTGCATGGCCAAGGCGTGCCGGCCGACCCCGCACGCGGCTATTCCATGTGTCTCCAAAGCGCTGAAGCCGGCGACATCGACGCCATGACCGACGTGGCCGAGCATCAGCTGCGCGGCGCGCTGGGGCAACCGGATTTCGCCGTCGCGCGCATGTGGCTTACGCGCGCCGCCGAAGGCGGCCAGCGCAACGCGCCCTATTGGTTGGGCCTGCTTTATTGGAACGGCGACGGCGTGGAGAAAAACAACGCCGAGGCCGCGCGCTGGTGGCGGATGGCGGTTGAACGGGGCCGCGTGGACGCCGCGCGTCTGCTAGGCGATGAAGCCGCCGCGCGCTTCGCCGACGCCGCACAAAGCGGCGGCGAATGGCGCGCCCCCGCCGACGAAGCCAAGCGCTGGTACGAGATCACGCTCGCGCAAGATTCATCGCCCGAGAACCAGGCGCATGCGCGCAACATGCTTGGGGTTTTGCGTCAAGTGATGCAGCGCGGCGCGCCGGGCTAGTGCGGCGGACTTTAAATCGGCCTCAATGGCGGGGACCGAGCCGCTTTAAAGTCCGATGCTTTAGGCGAGCTTCAGGCCACAATGCTGCGCGAAGTGGCGAAAATCGCGATCGCGCGTGATGAGCTCGACGCCTGCGTCGATGCAGCTCTGCGCAATCAGCGCGTCGGCGAGGCGCGCTTTCAGCTTGAGCCCGATCAGCTTCGATCTCGAGGCGGCGGCCCGATGCCAGAAGCCGTAGTCAGGCTCAAGCACGCGGCATCCGGCGATGATGTTCGCGGCCGCGGGCGTCGTCACAGGGTTTGATAGGATTTCCGTCAACGTCGCGGCCGGGAGCACGATGCGCCGCGATCGCAGCGCGAAATCTAGTTTCTCGACGTCTTCACCTGCCTCGCCCGCCAAGAACGCCGAGAACGAACTGGTGTCACAGGCGATCATTTTTCGTCTTTGTCTTTCCGCAATTCCTCAAGATCGAGACCAAGATCAAGCTTACCTCGCATCGCCAAAATCCGTTCGCAGGCCCGACGGTGCGCGAGTTCTTGAAGCGCCTCGCGCACAGTTTCCGCCAGGCTGCCGCCATCGCGCATGACCGCATCCAGCGTCTGCACCGGCACTTCCACCGTAATTTTTTTCATCTCACCCATGATGGGCAAATATACCGGCGAAAAACACCAGTGTCAAGACCCAGCCTACCCCACTGGCCCCGCGCCCAGGCCTGGCGTCCAGTCGTAGAGCGGGCGGGTGTGGCCGTCGTCGAAGCGCACGCCGGCGGGGGCGGTGATCAGGTCGCGCCGCGTGCGCTCGCCGCGCACCGCCAAAGCTTCGATGCCGTGCACCTGCACCGGGATCACTTCGCCGGGCTCGCTGATCCCATTCATGTTCGCGTCGCGCCAGAGCGAAAGCCCGCCCAGCTCTGCGCCGGTCAATTCGCCATCGCGATTGTCGTCCAGCGCGCGCAGCGCCTCAAAGCCGTCGCTCCAGAACACCGCCCAAGTGCGGGCGCCGATCATGTCGAAGCCCGAGCGGATTTGGCCGCGCCATTCAGGATCCCACACCAGCCACGCCGCATCCGGCGTCAGCCAGCCCTGCGCGCGCGTATCGCCGGTGCCCGAGAAATCGAACGCCACCGGCGCGTTAGGCGCGACCAGCGTTTCGAACGGAGCATCGCGCATCGGCACGAGGATCGGCGTCACGTAGCGGATCGGCTGGCTGGCCTCCAAGCGCTCGCGCAGGCGCTGCATGCGTGCACGGTCGCGGTCGGTGGCGGCCAGATGCTCCAGGTGCGCGGCGGCTTCGGTGAGGACGGCGTGGTCTTCCCAATCCGCTTGCGCGCGGCGCAAGCGGGGCAGGCCGCGCTTTAGGATTTCGCGCAACTCGCGGCGCGCGAAATTGCGCTGGGTCATGCGGTCGTACGCGTAGGCCAAGCCCAGACGCGCGCGCAGATTGGCGGGCTCAAGCCGCACGGCGCGAATATAGTGCTGACGGGCGCGCTGCAGGCGCATGGCCGCGCCGTCATTGTCGATCTCGATGTCGCCGTCCGGCAGTTCGTCCCGTGGTCCCAGCGCGAAGTCGATTTGCGCGCAGCGTTCGTCCGGGGCGAACACGCGCGGGTCTTCCTCCGGCGGGCGCATGCGGGGGGCTTCGCTACACAGCACGCTGCCGGCTTCGTTGAACTGATGATCCTCGCGCACATAAGCGAAATCGCCGTCATTGCGGGCGTATGCCAAGAGGTTCAGCCGCCCCAGCAAGCGCTCGCGCTGCGCCTCCTCGATCCCTTCCATGGCCGCGACGTTTTCCAGCGCGCGATCAATCGGCGCCTCGTACACGGGTTGCGGCGGCGGGATGTAGGGGATGGCGACTGCGCTCGCGGCCAGGGCCGCCCACACGCTCAACGCCAAAACTCGGGCGCGCATTTGGTTCGCTCCGCCGACCCCGCGCATGCACGATGCAACGCGCGGGCCGGTTCGTCCATCGTGAAATGATAAGTTTCGCGTGAAGGCGATGTGACGGCGGTTACGCGGGCGGCTTTGGCGGATCGCGCCAGGCGCATTCGGGGCCTTGGGGATCGAACGGCGCATCCGGCGCGGCGGGCAGCACGCGCTCGATATAATGTTTGAGTTTGCGAATGACGCTGTTTGGATCGCCATCCGCGTGTTCATGCGGGATCGGCGGGCCGAAGGTGAGCGTGTAGGTTTTGCCGGCTTTGTTCAGCAGCTCGTGAAACAAGGTGATGTCGCGCAATTCGGGGGAGATTTGCGCGAAGGTGTGAAACCAGAACGCGTAAGGCCCGGCCACATGGCAGGGCAGGATCGGCAACTCGTATTTGCGCGCCAGGCTCGCGGCCGTAGGCATCCATTCCGGATCGGTCAGCACGCCGTCGCGCAGCCGCGCCAGGCGCCCGGCGGGAAAGACGCCCAGCGGGCGGCCCGCCTTGAACGCCTCGTCGGTCATTTTCAGCGTGACGCGCGTGCGTTCGCGCGTGCGCTTGGCTTGCACCCATTCCACCGGGATCAGCGCTTCATCGAAACGCGGGCAGACGCGCTGCGCGTCCGAATTGGCGTAGAATAAAATCTCCGGCCGCACCCGCTTGACCGCATCGTACACGGCGATGCCGTCAGTGATGCCGGTGGGGTGGTTGGCCAGCAGGATGAAGGCGCCGTCCTTCGGCACGCGCTCAAAGCCGGTCGTCTCCAGCTTGACGCGCAGCAGATCGGAGATGCTCTCCATCGCTTCGCGCCCGCCCATAGGGGCGATCGTATCGGCCATGCGCACGGCTTTGTCGTAGTTCAGCGCGTGCATCAGCGGCGGGCGCAGCAGCGGCCAGAGCGGGCTCGCGGAGAGCTTCGGCGCGCGTTCCTCGATCAGCACATCGACGATGTGCTTGGGTGGCGCGGGGGCTGGGGCGGGAAGGGTGGCGGCGTGGCTCATCTGGCGATTCGGGCGCTCGTGCGCGCGCACCCAAGCATGCGCCGCCCGCGCCGAAAAGGGCGCAAAGCGCTTGCGTTTGCCCGCGCGCCCCGCAATTTGCAGCCGATGAGTTCGCCCTTGGCCGCCTACCGCCAGCGCTGCGCCGAGGGCGCGCTAACCCCGGACCCCGCGCAGGAAGCGGCGGCCGTGCGCCTGGATGCGCTTGCCGGCGAATTGGCGCGCTGGAAGCCGGGTGGGTGGCTGGGCAAAAATCCGCCGCCGCGCGGGCTTTATCTTTGGGGGCCGGTGGGGCGGGGCAAGTCGCTGCTGCTGGATATTTTTTTCGAAGCCGCGCCGGTGAAGAAAAAGCGCCGCGTGCACTTCCACGAATTCATGCTGGCGCGCCATGCCTTCCTGCGCGAAGCGCGCGCGAAAGGCGGAGCCCAGGATGCTTTGATCGCTCAAGCGGCCAAACAGGTGGCCGAAGATGCGCAGCTTCTGTGCTTCGATGAAATCCAGGTGAGCGACATCGCCGACGCCATGATCCTCGGCCGGCTGTTTGAGCGCCTGTTCGCCGAGAACGTGGTGATCGTGGCCACCTCCAACCGCGCGCCGGACGATCTTTATAAGAACGGCCTCAACCGCCAGCTCTTCCTGCCCTTCATCGCGCGGCTGAAGCAGGAGCTCGACGTGATCGAGATCGCCGGCCCGCGCGATTATCGGCTCGAGCAATTGATGGCCGCGCCGGTCTATTATTCGCCGCTCGGCCCCGCGGCGGATGAGAAGATCGAGAAGGCCTGGGCGCGGCTTACGCTCGGCGCGCACGCGAACGCGGTGACGCTGGATGTCGGCGGGCGCCCTTTTCGGGTGGAGCGTGAAGCGGCGGGCGTGGCGCGCTTTACGTTCGAAGAGCTCTGCGCCCGCCCGCTGGGCGCGGCCGATTACATCGAAATCGCCGAGC
>DAOMPU010000222.1:0-4912 GCA_035444925.1 Terricaulis sp.
GGCGTGGTAGAGCTTCAGCGCGCCCGCGCCGGCGACGGTAATGTCGGTCTCGTTGGCCACGGCCTCCACTTCGGCCTCGCCGCAGCCGGTGAAGGTCACATTGGCGCTTTGCGCCGGGCCCATGTGCAGCCGTACGCCGCCCGAGGCGCTGACAACCGCCGCTTCCGGCACGCGAATTTCGATAATCGGCAGCTGATCGGCCCGCAGCCGCCCGTTGCGGACCGTGACCGCGAAATCATCGCCCGAACCGTGGCACGAGCGCACCCGGCGCTGGGCGCCATCCACAATCAAACGATTGCGGGCGATGCGCAGATCCGGATTCGGCAGCGGGCCGGGATTGACCATGGCCAGCGCGACGTCTTGGCGCGCCTGGGGCGTGATGCGCACGATCGCCGCCACGTCGCGCAGCTGCACCTCGGTCGCCGCGGGGTAGCGCGCCCAATCCTCCGCCGCCGGCTGGGCGGCGGCGGCCCCGCTCATCAGCGCTGAAATCAGGGCGCAAGCGATCAAACGCATCAAATCCGGCCTCCTTGGGCCCGTCTAACATAAGAGGGATGCGCGCCCGCCAACGTTTGGATGCGGCGCCCGTGTTTTTCGCCTGAAAGGGGAAGCCTGCCCCAGCGTAAACTCCTGAATGGTGTGTGCTTTTTTACATCAGTCCGGGGCGTCCCGCAGCCGGCCGATTGCGGCGCCCCGGGGCGGGGCCCACCTACGCCTCCCCGGTTAACGGGATAAACTAAGGGAAGTTCTTACATGAAAACCTGGATCATCGGCGCCGCGGCCCTGCTGGCCGTCGCCGCGCCGAGCGTGGCCGCGGCCCAAACCGGCTATGTCGGCGGCGCGTACCAACGCGGCGACATCGAGAATGTCGGCGAGACCGACGCCTACGGAATCAACGGCGCCGTGTTCTTCGACGCCACCGACCGGATCGGCGTTGAAGTGGACGCCGCCGTGCTCGACAGCGACGATTTCGACACGGTCGGCTCGCTCGCCGCGCACGTGTTCACGCGCAACGATCGCTACCTGTTCGGCGGCTTCGCGGCCGTGTCCACCTCCGACGGCGACACCGCCTGGCAAGTCGGCGTTGAGCACGCCAAGTATTTCGACCGCGCGACGGTCGGCGTTTCGGCCGCTTACGGCGAAGCCGAGAATGACGTGGAAGCCTACGGCCTGAACGTCACCGGCGATTACTTCGTCACCGACAACGCCCGCGTCGGCGCGCACGTTGGCTGGGCCAATGTCGATACCCTCGGCGGCGACGGCGATGGCTGGGCCTACGGCGTCAGCGGCGAATACCAGCTCGCCGCCACCCCGGTCAGCTTCGGCCTCTCCTACACGCGCGTCGATTCCGACGACGCCGGCCTTGAAGCCGACATCGCGGCGGTTTCCGTGCGCTACAATTTCGGCGGCCTCACGCTGCTCGATCGCGATCGCCGCGGCGCCAGCCAAGGCGACCGCGCGGGCCTGGGCGCGTTCCTGGGCTACTAATCTCCAAAAATAATCGCAGCCAATCTCACGCCCCGGCGAATTTCGCCGGGGCGTTTTTTTGCGCGCAACATTGCCGCGCATGCAAACAACACGGCGCTCGCGTGGCGATGCGGCGGCGCTTTTATCCATTGTGTTAGCGCGCGTTTACTTGTCGTGTTTTCAGCGCAACGGCGCAGTTTGCATGACATGCGAATGTGTGCGCGCGCCGTTGCCTCGCCACATCTCGACTCCACCTCGCTTCGTGCGCCGGCGTTACGGCGCGTTGCGAGGAAAGCAAAAATGAAAAAGACTCTGTTTGGCGCCGCCGCGGCGCTCGCCCTTGCCGCGCCCGGCTTCGCGCTCGCGCAAACCACCGGCGAAATCGGCGGCCACTACAACAGCATCGATCTGAACAACGGGCCCGATATTGACGCGTGGGGCCTTGATGTGGGCGTCGCGCATGATTTCGGCGGGTTCGTCGTGCAGGGCGATGCGGTGTCGGGGCGTTATGATGTCGGCCCGAATATCGGCGTCTCCAACGTCGCCGTCGCCGGCGGCGTGCGCAACGCCGATTACGGCGTGTACGGTTTCGTCGGCCACATCAGCCTCGGCGCGGAAGCGCCCACGATCGGCGTCGGCGGCCAGCTGCACATGGACCGCGTGAGCTTCAACGGCTCTGTTGGCGTCGCGGATTTTGACGGCGCGGACGTGCGCGCCGCCAATATCGACGGCACGTATTTCTTCACCGACAATTTCGGCGTGCTGGCCGAAGTGGGCTACGGCGAAGCGCGCGGCGCGGGCGGCGC
This sequence comes from Terricaulis sp., assembly GCA_035444925.1. GTDB lineage: Bacteria > Pseudomonadota > Alphaproteobacteria > Caulobacterales > Aquidulcibacteraceae > Vitreimonas. Next base: position 2,274 of record DAOMPU010000222.1, read on the forward strand.
GGAATGGAGTTCGGCCGGCGTCGGCGGCATCTACCGCGTCTCCGGCGCGCCGGTCACGCTCGATTTCGGCTATCGCCGCACTGAGCATGACACGCGCGACAGCGATCTCTTGCGCCTCGGCGTCTCGCTGAATTTCGGCACGCAGACCGCGCGCGAAGCAGCGCGCAGCGGCCCAAGCTTCAACGGCGCCACGCGCCTCTACGAGCAAACCATCAACGCGCTCTAAAGCGTCGAACCTTAAATGCGACCCGATGTTTGGATCGCCCTTATGTCGCATTTAAGGTTCATAAGACGCTTTAGATTCAAATATTTCTAAAGCAACTTTTGAACTTTAAATTCGCGCGGAGCCCGCCATCAAACTGAGGCGAATTTAAAGTTCGTTGCTTTAGGCGCGTACGCTCCTGCCCCAGAGTGCAACTGCAAAGGGCCGCCCTAGGGCGGCCCTTTTTTTGTTCGCGGCGTTTCGCTCAGCGCCCGACGCGCACCGTGCCCGAGCCGTTATCGACCAGGCGCTCCACGCGCGCGGCCTCCGCGATGGTCACATCGCCCGAGCCGCTGATCACCACTTCGGCGATTTCCGCCGCGCCATCGAAGCGCACGCCGCCCGAGCCGGTGGTGCGCGCGATCAGCCGCTCCACGCGCCCGCCGCGCACGATCACCTCGCCCGAGGAAGTTGAGCGCAGCGTCGCCGATGCGCCGTTCGCCGATTGCGCGTTCACGCCGCCCGAGCCCGTGATTTGCGCCGAGAGATCGCCGCGCACGTCGCGCACCGCCACATCGCCCGAGCCGGTAAGCACCAGCTCGGCGCCGCGGCCCACATCGCCCGTCTGCAAATCGCCCGAGCCGGTGACGCGCGCATTCAACGCCCCGCCGATGCGCCCAATGGTGAGATCGCCTGATCCAGTCAGGCGCAGCTCTGCGTCGCCGCCCGCGCTCGTCGCTTCCAGATCGCCAGAGCCCGTCAATGACGCGCTAAGATCGCCGCTGACCGCCGCGAGGTTCACATCGCCGGAGCCGGTCAGCGCCAAGCGCAGATCGCCGCGCACCGCGCCCACATCGGTATCGCCGCAGCCGGTGACGGCCAGGCGCCCGCCCTGCGAAGCGCCCACGCGCGCGAACACGCCCGCGCCCAGCGCCACGTCGATCGTTTGCGGCGCGCGGATGACGATGCGCGGCAGATCCTGCCGGCGCACCCAGCCGCGCCCTTGAACACGCACGCGCTCGCCCTGCGGGCCGGCGCTGCAGCCGGTGAGGCGCAAATCGCCATCGATGCGCACGCGCCCGCCTTCTACGCTGACACGCGGCGCGCCCAATGCCGCGCCCGGCGTGATGGCCACATCAATGTCCGCCCGGTTTTCCGGAATGATCTCAACGATGGCGGCCGCGTCTTCGATGGTGATTCCGGCGGCTTGATAGGTCGCGGCGGCGGCCGAGCCGGCCGTGAGCGCAGCCAGTGCGGCGGCGAAAGCGATAAGGCGCAAGATTTCCTCCCTCTTCCCTGCAGGGTGCTGTGGGAGGGATGCGCGCCAGCTGCGCTTTAGATGCGCATGCGGCTTGACCCGACCGCCGCGCCGCCGTATTTAGCCGTTATGTTAATTGCATGATTGGTTAAATGCAGCCCGACCCGCTCTCCGCCACGCTTTCGGCCCTGGCCGACCCCACCCGCCGCGCCATCCTGGCCCGGCTGGCCGAAGGCGAAGCCAACGTGAACGAGCTCGCGGCCCCGTTCGCGATCAGCCTGCCGGCCGTCTCGCGCCATCTCAAAGTGCTGGAAAGCGCGGGCCTCATCACCCGCGGGCGCGATGCGCAATGGCGTCCCTGCCGGCTGGAGCCCGCCGCGCTCAAGGGCGTTGACGATTGGCTGGCGTTCTATCGCCGCTTCTGGACCGGCTCCTTCGACAAGATGGATGCCTACCTCGCCGAACTCAAAAAGAATGAGCCGCCGAAATGAGCGCGCAATTGGCCGACGACGAATTGCTCATCACGCGCAGCTTCGATGCGCCAGCATCGTTACTCTTCGCGCTGTGGAGCGATGTGACCCATTTTCAGAAATGGATGGGGCCGGAAGGGTTCGACTGCCCAGAAGCTGAAATCGATTTCCGCGTCGGCGGCAAATATCGCGGCATGATCCGCTCCAAGGATCACGGCGACAATTGGTTCGGCGGCGAATATCGCGAAATCGAGCCGCCCTCGCGCCTCGTCTTCACCTGGATGTGGGATGAAGGCCCCTCCGGCGAGGTCGAAACGCTCGTCACCATCACCTTCCGCGAGCACGGAGATGGGCAGACGACCATGACCTTCCACCAAACGCCATTCATCAGCGTCGAGCGGCGCGATGCGCATATCGGCGGCTGGACTTCACTCTTCAACAAGCTCGCGGCTTACGCGGCGCAACAGCAAGGGAAGAACACACAATGAAATACATGGCTCTCTACACCGGCACGCCGCAAGCACACGCCAAATCCGGCTGGGATAAGCTCGATGACAAAGCCCGCCAGGCGCGCGAGATCTCCGGCATGCAGGCTTGGGATGCATGGATGACCAAGCACAAGGGCGCCATCGTCGTCGAAGGCGGCCCGCTCGGTAAAACCAAGCGCGTGGATGGCGACGGGATCAAGGACGTCACCAACGCGATCGCC
>DAOMPU010000223.1:0-4840 GCA_035444925.1 Terricaulis sp.
TGCGCGTAGCTGTCGTCGGCGCCACGGGAAATGTGGGCCGCGAAATGCTCGAAATTCTGCACGAACGGCTGTTCCCGGCCGACGAGGTGATCGCGATCGCCTCGCGCCGGTCTGTCGGCGTGGAGGTGAGCTATGGCGAGAAAACGCTGAAATGCAAAGACCTCGAAAGCTTCGATTTTAGCGGCGTCGATCTCGTGCTGATGAGCGCGGGCGGGGCGGTGTCGAAAGAATGGTCGCCTAAGATCGGCGCGACAGGCGCTGTGGTGATCGACAATTCGAGCGCCTGGCGCATGGACCCGCGCGTGCCGCTGATCGTGCCGGAAGTTAATCCGGACGCGATCGACGGCTATGCCAAGATGAATATCATCGCAAACCCCAATTGCTCGACTGCGCAGCTCGTGGTGGCTTTGAAGCCACTGCATGACCGCGCCAAGATCACGCGCGTGGTGGTGGCCACCTATCAATCCGTCTCCGGCGCCGGCAAGGAGGGGATGGACGAGCTCTGGACACAAACCCGCGCGCTGTTCGTCAATGACGAAATCAAGCGCGAGAAATTCACCAAGCAGATCGCCTTCAACCTGATCCCGCACATCGATGTGTTTATGGAGGATGGCTACACCAAGGAAGAATGGAAGATGACGGCCGAGACCAAGAAAATCTTGGACCCCGCCATCAAGCTCACCGCCACCTGCGTGCGCGTGCCGGTGTTCGTCGGCCACTCGGAAGCCGTCAACGTCGAGTTCGAAAATCCGATCTCCGACGAAGAAGCCCAGGAAATCCTGCGCGAGGCGCCGGGCATCATGCTGGTCGATAGCCGAGATGACGGGGGCTACATCACCCCGGTCGAGAGTGTGGGCGAGTTCGCGACCTACGTGTCGCGCGTGCGCGTCGATCCCACCGTGGACAACGGCATCGCCTTCTGGTGCGTCAGCGACAATCTCCGCAAAGGGGCTGCGCTCAACGCCGTGCAGATCGCCGAACTGATGCTGAACCGCGGCCTGTTCCGGCGGCTGGCGGCCTGAGCCTCATCATCTCTGGGTTCCGGGTTCGCCGCTGCGCGGCGCCCCGGAATGACAAGCAGATGTGAGCGGCGCTGACATCCTTTGTTAGAAAATGTGTACCGCCACCCGTCGCAAGGCGGGTGGCGGTTTCGCTTCCGGCGCCCACATAAGGCGCGAGGGATTCCCATGCGTATCACGATCATGATCGAGGCGCCCCGCGCGCCCCACGGGCGCTCGTGGTGACCGCCGCCACGCCGCCGCTCTCGCCCAGCGAGGCCGAACGCCGCGCCGGCTTCATGGCCGCCGCGGCCGCCTACGTGATGTGGGGCTTCCTGCCGCTTTATCTGAAGCTGATGCAGGATGTGGACGTGCGCGAGGTGCTGGCCCAGCGCATTATCTGGTGCGTGCCCGCGGCCCTCATCGCGGTGTTCGTGATGAGCGGCTGGCGGCGCGGGATCAGCGAAATCGTTCAAGCGTTCAAGCCGCGCATGCTGGGCGCGCTGGCGGCTTCGGCGATCTTCATCTTCTTCAATTGGGGGCTTTACGTTTGGCTCGTGCTGCAAGCGCGGGTGATCGAAAGCTCGCTTGCGTATTTCCTCTCGCCGCTGGTCAGCGTCGCGATCGGCGTTGCGTTCTTCGGTGAGAAAATTCGCACGCCGCAAGTGGTGGCGCTTTTTCTCGCGCTCGCCGGCGTGATCGTGCAGGGGATTGCGCTGGGAGCGCCGCCCTGGGCCGCACTTGCGCTTTGCGCCACCTGGCAGGCCTATGCCGTCATCCGCAAGCGCGCCGCCGTGCCGGCCGCGACCGGGTTGCTGATTGAAACCATTGCATTGGCGCCGGTGGCGTTGGGGCTCCTGTGGTGGGTCACGCAAAGCGCGCAGCTTTCGTTCGGCGCCGATTGGGGGCTTACCATCGTGCTTGCGCTGGCCGGCACGGTGACGGCGATTCCGCTGATGGCGTTCGCCTTCGGCGCGCGGCGCGTATCGTTCACGGCTTTGGGTTTGCTGCAATTTCTGGCGCCCTCGCTGCAATTCGCCACCGGCATCGCCTTTGGGGAAGAATTCACCCTCTTGCGCGGGATCAGCTTTGCGCTGATCTGGGCGGGCCTGGGCTTTTTCGCCTGGGACACCCTAAGACGCGCCCAGCAGGTATGAACGAAACGGTTTATTACGCCATTGGCGACGTGCACGGAGAGAACGATAAGCTCGCCGGATTGCATGATTTCATCCGCGAAGATGCGCGGCGCCTCGGCGTGGCGCCGTTCTTTGTGCATCTGGGCGATCTGGTCGATCGCGGGCCCGATAGCCGGGGCGTGGTCGCGCGCGTCATGGCGCTGCATGAAAGCGCGCCCGATCGCGCCGTGACGTTGAAGGGCAACCACGAAGAAATGATGCTGAACGCCTATGACGGCCTCAGCGCGATGGATGAGAGCAATTGGGCCGCCAATGGCGGCGACGTCGCAATCGCCTCCTACGAGCGCGCGAATGGATCGCACGAGGATTGGCGCAGCTCGATCGATCGCGCGCACGCGCATTGGCTGCGCGGCCTGCCGGTGATGTGGCGCGATGAAGCGCGTAAGCTCGCCTTCGTGCATGCGGGCATCGATCCCGCGCGCTTTCCCGATTGCCCTGATGAGCACAAGCTCTGGACGCGCTCAAACAAGTTTTTCGATCCCGGCCGTTGGCCCGATCGCCCCGAGCTTGAGGGCCTCATGGTCGTGCATGGCCACACGCCAACGCGCGATAGCGAGCCCTATCTCGGCGCGCGGCGCATCAATGTTGATACCGGCGCGTGTTTCGGCGGTCCGCTGACGTGCGTAGTGCTGGCGCCCGGGGAGAAGCCGCGCTTCCTCTACGCGCGCTGATTACAAGCAATCGTAGAGCGCGGCGATCAGGCGCAAGCTGCGCGGATCGCCCGCCACGTAGTGCGAGTGCTTGCTCATCACATAGCCGGCGGCGACGCCCGTTTTCGGATCGCCGAAGCCGCACGAGCCGCCGGCGCCCGAATGGCCGAAAGCCTCTTCGTTCGGCCCGTAGAAGCGGTTGGAATTGGCCATCACGCCCGTGCGCCAATCCACATCGAACGGCAGCACCAGATCCGCGCCCTTGAAGCGCGGCTCGGTCAGCGCCGCGAAGCCGCCGGGGGAGAGGATGCGATCGCCTGATATTTCGCCGCCGGTGGCGTACAGCTCATAGAGCCGCGCCACCGCCAGCGCCGTGCCGTGGCCATTGGCGGAAGGAATTTCGATCCGCCGCCATTGCGTCGAGCCGCGCTGCGGCGCCGACCAGGGCGTGAAGAACGCGGCTTTGCGCGGCGGCGTGATCTCGCCGAAATCGGCCACGCGCGAAGGCTTCTTCATCTCCGCGGCGCGCACATGCTCGCCCTCGGGCGTGCCGATGCGGAAATCGATGCCGTGCGGGCCGCAGACTTCTTCGCGCAAGATCGTGCCGACGGAGCGCTCCGCCGCGCGCAGCGCGATTTCGCTGGCGATGTAGCCCCAGGTCAGCGGGTGATAGCCGCTCGCTGCGCCCGGCTCCCAAAGCGGCTCCAGCGCGGCGATCGCCTCCGCGCAGGCGCGCACGTCGAGCCACAAATCCGGATCGATCGGATCGATGAAGCCAGGCACGCCCGCCTGATGCGCCAGCGCCTGCGCGATCGTGACTTTATCTTTGCCGTGCGCGCCGAAGGCCGGCCAAAGCAAAGCCAGCGGCGCCTCGTAATCGATCAGATTGCGATCGGCCAGCCAGGCCATCGCGATCGCGGAGACGCCTTTGGTGACGGAGTAAACCGGCACGATCGTATCGCGCACCCATGGCTTGGTCTGCGCGCGATCGGCCCAGCCGCCCCAAATGTCAACCAGCACCTCGCCATTGCGCACGGCTGCGAAACCTGCACCGAGTTCTTCGGCCAGCCCCGCATCGAACGCGTCGCGCACGCGCTCAAATCCGGGCGCGACATAGCCTTCCGCCATCAGGCAATCTCCAGCCGCACCGCTTGCGGCCACGTCACCGGTTCTTCCAGGACATTCTGCGCTTGAGGCAAGGCCAAATCCTCGCTTTCCGCAGCCAGCGAGCGGACGATCACATCATAAACCGCGCCAGTGGCCGCTTCCAGCGCCACGGCCGGCGCTTCCCCGCGCACGCGCCGCGCCACGAACAGCGCGGTCAGCAGATCGCCGGTTCCCTTCGGCGCACGCGGCAAGCGCGCGGTTTCGCAAAACCAATCGGCGCCTGGCGCCGCGTAGAGATTACCGATGCCGAGCGCGCTGCGGATCGAGGAAACCAGCACCGGCTTGCCGAAGCGCCGCGCCGCATCGCGCGCTGCGTCCAGGCTGTCGATATTCTTGTTGGTCATCAGCCCGAGTTCGAACGCATTGGGCGCCAGCCAATCGGCGTGGGGCACGAGCCCGTTGATCATGGCGTCCGCCAGATCATCCTTCACATAGACCTTGCCCTCGTCTCCCAGCACCGGGTCGCAGACGAATACGGCCTTGGGGTTCGCCGCCTTCACGCGCTCGATAATATCGAGGATCGGCGCCACCTGCTCGCTCTCGCCGAGATAGCCGGTCAACACCGCGTCGATTTCCGCCAGCAGGCCGCTTTCCGCGAGCCCTTCCAGCAAGCCGCCCAAAAATTCAGCAGGCACGGGTCCGCCGCCTGGCGCGCCGAGGTCAGGCCGGCGCCCAAGAACGATGCTCGGCGCGTTCAGCACCCGCACGCCCAGCCGCTCGATCGCGAACGCCGCGACAGAATTGCCCACGCGCGCGCTGACAACCTGACTTTGGATCGACAGGATCGTGGGCGGGCGGCTAGTAAGGTCGGCCATGGCAGGCAAATCTC
>DAOMPU010000224.1:0-4825 GCA_035444925.1 Terricaulis sp.
AGCGCCAAAGCCGCCAGCCCCGCCAAAATCGCGCGCATCCTACCCTCCTTGATTAGCCGCCACAGCCTAGCACATCGCCTGCTCAACGCCGCGCTCTGACCGCTGGCATTCGCGGCGCTGATCGTCCTCGTAGGCGCTCTCGATCATGGAGGCGCAGCCGGCCAGCAACAGCGTGGCGGCGAAGGCGAGAAAAGCGCGGCGCATGGGCGAACCTCCGGAACTGGCCGGTAATTTGTTCCGCCCCGCGCGCGGGCCGTCAAGCGCCAATGGCGCCTGCAATTACCGCGTGCGCTCGAACCGGACGACCTTCTCGTCGCGATCGACATAGGCCACGCGATAGCCGGCCCTCATCCAGGCGCGGGCGTGGCTATGATGGCCTTCATTATCGTTGGCCCAGAACGATCGGTGCTTGTGCGCGCTGACGGGCAGCGTCTTGCCGATGATCTGCTCGATGTCTTCGAAGGTGAGCATCTCCGGGCGGCCATTGCGGCGGTTGAGATGCATGTTCAGCGCGGCGTATTTGCGCATGTCCGTCTCCCGCTGACATCGCACGTACCGTGTACGCAACGATGCTGACGGAGACGCAGCATGAACTGATTTGCCGATTATGCACAGGGGGCGCGCAACGAGTCGCTGCTCATCCGCAAGGATGATTGCGATGGCGCAAAGAGCGGCGCAGGGTGGCGGCAAGGAGCGCACACATGAAAGACGTCGCCATTGTCAGCTACTGCCGCACCGGCATCGCCAAAGCCCAGCGCGGCGCGCTGAACCAGACGCACGGCGTGGCCATGGCCGCGCACGTGATGAAAGAAGCCGTACGGCGCGCGAACATCGAGGCCGGCGAGATCGAGGACGTCGTGCTCGGCTGCGGCCTGCCCGAAGGCGCGACCGGGCATAACGTGGCGCGCAACGCCGCGCTCTATGCCGGCTTCGGCGCGGGCGTGCCAGGGATCACGGTGAACCGCTATTGCGGCTCGGGCCTCAGCGCCGCCGCCTTCGTCGCCAACGCGATCGCGCGCGGTGAAATGGCCTGCGGCATGGCCGGCGGGGTGGAGAGCATTTCGCTCGTCCAGTTCAATCTCAATTTCAACGGCTTCTTCTACGAGCCGCTGCAGCAAATGATGCCTGCCGTGTGGTGGACGATGAACCAGACGGCCGATTTCGTGGCTGAGAAATACAAGATCAGCCGCGCCGATCTCGATGCATACGTGGTGATGAGCCAAAAGCGCGTGGCGGAAGCCGCCGCCAAAGGCGTTTATGCGGAAGAGATCGTTCCCTTCACCACGCAAATGAAAGTGACGGATAAAACCACCGGCGAAAGCCGCATGGAAACCGTCACGCTCGATCGCGACGAAGGCCCGCGGCCCGATACGACGCTGGAAAAACTCTCGGCGCTGAAGCCCGTCTATGAAGACGGGACGACCACCGCCGGCAACGCCTCTCAGCTTTCCGACGGCGCGGCCGCCGTCGTCATGATGGATGCAGATATTGCGGCAAAGCGCGGCCTGCCGATCCTCGGCACTTGGCGCGGCTTTGCGCTGGGCTCGGTCGCGCCCGAGGAAATGAGCATCGCCATCACGCCGGCAATCCGTAAGCTGATGGCGAACAATGCCGTCACCGCCGAAAGCGTCGATCTCTGGGAGCTGCACGAAGCCTATGCGGTGACCACGCTCTACAATCAGCGCCAGCTCGAAACGCCGTGGGAGCGCACCAACGTCAATGGCGGCGCGATTGCGCTGGGCCATCCCTACGGCATGAGCGGCATCCGCTATCTCGGCTCCACGCTGATGGAGCTTGGCCGCCGCAACGCCAAGCGCGCCATCGTGGGCGTGTGCACCGCCGGCGGCATGGCCACCGCCGCGTTGCTGGAACGCTAGAGCTTGCGCGCGCCCTGCCCGGCGCTGCATGCTGGCGCGAACGGGCGGAGAGATCGATGGCGGATGCGTGGGATTTCGGGCGCGGGCTTGCCGGCTATGCGTGGCGCACGCCGGGCGCGCGCGCCAACCTGCTGCTGACGCATGGCTTCGCCGAATACGCTGAGCGTTACGTCGCGCATTATCACGGGCTCGTGCCGAAGCTGAATGCGCTGGGCTTTGACGTGTATGGCTGGGATATGGCCGGCCATGGCCGCTCGCCCGGCGCGCGCGGGGTTGCCGATTTGCGCAACGCTGTCGCCGATCATCGCGCGGCGCGCGCGAAGCTAAAGGACAAACCGCTCTTCGTGTTCGGCCATTCGCTCGGCGGGCTGGTGAGCGCGGCGAGCGTGGCGGAAGATCAAGGCGGCGTTGCGGGCGTGGTGCTCTCGGCGCCCGCGCTGGCGATCAGCGCGCCGGCGCATCTGCGCGCCATCGCGGGCTTCGCCGCCCTGATCGCGCCGGGCGCACGGCTTGTGCCCCCGCTTGACCCCGAAGGGCTCTCGCGCATTCCCGAGGAAGTGGCGGCGTACAAAAGCGATCCGATGATTTCCGATACGCGCGTGCCCGCGAAAACCGGCGCGACAGCGATCGACATTTCCGAAGCAGCCTGGGCGCGCTACGCCGATTGGCGTACGCCCACGCTGGTGCTGCACGGCGAGCAAGACCGCGCCACCGATCCGGGCGGCAGTAAGCGCTTCATCGAAGCCATCCCGGCGGCCGATAAGCGCCTCGTGCTCTATCCCGAAGGGCGCCACGAATTGCTCAACGATCTTGAACGCGATGCGGCCTGGGATGAGATTTCAGCTTGGCTGCGCCAGCGCGCGGCGCAAGGATAGCCTATGCGCCTCCTCCTGCTCGCCGCCCTGTTCGCTCTCTCCGCCTGCGCCACGATCGATCGCGGGCCTTCTCTGCGCTACGCAGACGCGGCCAGCCGCGGCGCCTGGGCGCAATTGCTGGCGGGCCGGCCAAGCCAGGATCAGGTCGATCGCGCCACGGAAAATTGGACGGGCGCCTTACGCGATAGTTTCGGCTGCGGCGTGCCAGTGCGGACGGTGCTGAATGCGGGCCTTGCCGGCGCGCTGGAAATCGCCGCGATGAACGCGGCCGCCAGCGGCGGCGGCGAGCGCGAAGTGCGCCAGGGCGTTGCGCGCTACGTGGGCCAGATCGCCTCCATGGCGCTCTCGCGGCGCGAGCGCGCATCAGATAGCGCTGTGACATGCTGGCCGGCTGGGCGCCGCGCGTGGCGTCCGAGGGGCGCGAAGCGGTGGAGCGCGCGCGCCGCAACGGGCTGATGGATGAGGATTACGGGGTGCTGCTCGATTTGCTTGGGAAATGAGCCGCAATTGCGGAACCTAACACCGCTGGCGGCGTTGCGAGGCTGCGGGTTCCAAATCTGGCGAAGTCCAAGGAGTCGAACGTGAGCGAAGATCCGGCCACTGGCGCAAAGAAAACCCCTGCCCCCAAAACAGTGCATGCGGATAAAGGCGGAGGCGGCTCCAAATGGCTGCTGGGCGCCGCCGCCGCCGTGCTGCTGCTCGGCGCCGGGTATGTGGCCTGGCAAAATTTCGCGCCGACGCAAAGCACCACCGATATGGCCTATAATGACAGCGCCTACGCGCCCGAGCCGATGCGCGCCGGGCCTGTCGATGACAATACCGACCCCTTCACCAGCGCCGAAGCCGATAGCGCGCCCGACGCCGCGCCTGCTTCCGCAAGTTCGCAAGCGGCCGCGCCTGCGCGCCGCGCGCCCGCGCGCAGTACGCCTGCCGCCAGCGAACCCGTGCCAGAAGCCACGATCGGCATCACGCCGGCCAGCGCTGAAATGTATAATGACGACGAAATCGTTGTGACCGCGCGCCGCCCGATCTGGGCGGAAACGCCCAGCGCGCGCCGCCTCTCGGCGATGTATCCGCAACGCGCGCTTGATCGCGGCCGCGAAGGCGAAGCGCGCCTCGCGTGCGTGGTGCAACAGCGCGGCGTTCTGGATTGCGATCAGATTGAAGCCACGCCCGGCGGCTTCGGCCCGGCGGCTGAGCGCGTCGCGCGCACCTATCGCCACGCCACGACGCTGGCCGATGGCAGCGACGCGGTGGGCACGCCTGTGAACCTGCGCGTGGTGTTCCGCATCCAGGAAGAACAAGCCCGCCGCGCCGGGCGCCTGCGCGGCTAAGCGCTGAAGCTGAACGAAGACGCGGCCGCGCGGCGAAAGCTGCGCGGCCGTTTCGTTTCCAGCGCGAAAAGCGCCGCGGATCGCCGGGACAGGGCTTGCGCCCCTCACGCCCAAGTTGTTAGCTCCGCCCATAGGGGTCGAAGAACCTGGGGAGAATGGGTATGGCGCTCACGGACGCGCAGCGGGAAGCGATCTATAGGCTGCGTCGGCGGCGGCCAAACGCCGATGGCTTGTTCAAGCATCTGGCCGGGCTTCAGCGCAATATGCGCGAAACCTCGGTGAGCACGGTTGAAGACGCCTCGGGCCTCAATCGGCCGCTCGCGCTGGAGCTTATGCGTGAAATTGCGCAAGCCGGTGTCGCCAGCGTACGCGGCGGCGGCGGCGGGCAGGAGAGTTACCTCGCGTGGGCCGACGGCGTCGATAGCCGCGAGGTAGGTACGGACACCGACACGCCGCTGCGGTAGCGCACCTAGCGCCCGAATTTCTGGAACTTGATCCGGCTCGGGATGATTTCGCTCACGCCCAAGCGGCGCATTTTATCCGCTTCGTAGCTGTCGAAATCGCCTTCGAACCATTCGACGTGGCTATCGCCTTCGAACGCCAGGATGTGCGTGGCTAGGCGGTTCAAGAACCAGCGATCGTGGCTGATGACGACGGCGCAGCCGGCGAAATCTTCCAGCGCCGCTTCCAGCGATTGCAGCGTTTCAACGTCGAGATCGTTGGTCGGCTCGTCGAGCAG
>DAOMPU010000225.1:0-4817 GCA_035444925.1 Terricaulis sp.
CCCTTTTCCCCGGTTGGGTCCAGCAGTTCGTCAGTCGTGACGGACACGTGCGAAATGTACCTGTCATCATCAAGCAGGGTATAGATGGGGCAAGTCGCGCCGAGGTCATGGGGCAGCCCGGATGCGCTGCGCGGAATCGCGAGCGCGTCGAATAGCGTCTTTATTCGCCCATCAATGTCACCGGATTGCATGATCCCACCGCGCGCGCCGCGTCGCAGAAACAGCACGTCAACGGCACAGGTCAGTCCGCTATCCTCGGTCACAAGCGGAGCCCAGTTCGTACCGAACATGGGATAGTTCCGCTGCAAGAGTTTGAGGTACAAATCCCTTCCTGGCGGAAGCGGCTCTTCTCCCTCCGGTCGCAGAAATGATTGATGCGCAGCCTTGAGTGATGGCGTCGTGCATCGCGCGAGGATCGACAGCGAGCGATTGAACTTCCACAGCCGGAAAAGCTGTTCGTGGAAGTGCATGCGGATGGCGTGCTTGTGGCCAGGTCGAGGATTGTTGTTGCCGCTGCTGAGCAGCTTGCCCTCATAGGTCAGCCGAAACTCCATCGCGCCCTCGTAGGGGTCGGCCTCAGGGTCTGAGATTAGAACCCTACGCTTGCCGCATTGCATGCTTGTAACCCTTAGTCAGGGATACCGCACTTGACCCCACCCTTAGCGTGTGGGTTTGCCAAGTGCAATATCGTGACCTTGGTCACGCCCCGGCCTGTTCCGGCGCCTACATGAAGGCCGGCGGGAAACCGACCGCCCGCATTCGAGTTAGAGGGACATGAGCCGCCTATCCGCCCCCGCCTTGGCCACCGGCGTCGCGATCGCGATGCTGCTCGGCATGGGATTGGTCAGCGCGCCGACGCTGGGGACGCAAGCGCGCGCGCCGCTGCCGGTGGAGATCAGCACGCAGATCCCGGAAGGCCGCTGTCAAATTCAGTACGATTCCCTGCCCGGCAATCGCCAGCCCGCGCACATGGAGTGCGAGCACGCCCATTGGGTCGCGCGCACTTGGGGCGGGCGCGTGATGGAGCAGAAGGGCGGCGCGCTGATAGAAGGCGCGCGCTATGAAGGCGCCAACGATTTCGCGGGCGTGCCTGCCTCAGCGCTGCCGCGCGCCGGGTATTGCCGCGCTTGGCTGGAAGGCGTCAGCGAGAGCGCTCAGCCCGGCGACACCGATTGCCGCACCGCGCGCCGCGTCGCCGCCGAACAAGGCGGGCGCGTGCTGTTCATGCCGTTGTGAGAGCTGGGCAGTAGGCGGTTGGCAATAGGCAGTAGGCAGTAGGCAGGTCCAAGGACGCTGCCCCCTACTGCCAACTGCCTATTGCCCACTGCCTATTCTTCACCCCATCGCCTCAAAAATCGAGCGATGCCCTTGCATGATTTCGGCGATGTCGGCCGGATCGGGATCAAGTGACCACTCGCCGCGCTCAAACGTGCCGCCGAGCACGATGCCGTCGCGCCGGCCGAACATGTAGCCCTCGCGCGCGATCGTGTTGTAATTGATTTCCGGCTGCGGCAGCAGGATCGCCAGCTGCCCGCGCACCGGCATGATTTCGCTATCGCCAAACAACGCGCCGGCGCCAAGGCCGGTGCAATTGAAGATCACTTGCTCGGGCAACGTCTGCACTTCGGCGGCGTTGGCGAAAGTGCGCACGATGATCTCGCCGCCGTTCAAGCGCACATCCGCCTCCATGCGGCGCAGATAGAGCGGGGTTTCGATCATCATCGTTTCAAACTCGCGCACGAACGGGCGCGGGAAATTGTGCTCGTGCGGCAGGAGATCGCGCTGATTGATCACCAGGGCGCGCATCGGATCATCCTCGCGCGCGGGGTATGAGGCGATGGGCGTGGCGGAGAGATTGTAATTCTTTTCCCAGCTCACCCCGTAGGCATCGCCCACCAAGCTTTGATAGCGGCGAAACGCAAAGCGCGCGGCGGCCGTATGCTGCGCGATGAATTCCGGCGTCGCGGCGCGATTGTCGTACACGGAAGCGGGCCACCATTGCGCGCCGGCGACGTTGGAGGTCGTGTTCGGCGGCAGATCGCGCGCGTAGAGGCGCACCTTGGCGCCGCGCTCTTGCAGAAGCCGCGCCGTGGCCAGCCCCACCGCGCCGCAGCCGAGCACCGCGTATTCATGCACGCTTGGATCATAGCCAAGATCGAGCGCGAGCTTGGCCGTGCCCCACGAGAGCGTGATGCCGCCCCCGCCGTGCCCGTAATTATGGATCAGCGCTTTATCGCCCAGCGCTTCGCGCGCCACGCGGAAGCCGGAAGGGCGAAACGGGCGCAAGCCCACGTCTATGCGGATGACGCGCTCCTCGCGCACCAGCACCGGCGCCAAGCGATTGCGCGGATCGGGCGTGCGCAAGCTGGCGCAGGCCGAGGCCAAGCCAGCGCCCGAAAGCGCCATCATCGCGCGGCGTGTTTGCATCGACATTTCCCCCCGCGACATTGGCCCGCTTGCGCGTCGTGCGATTCTGACCCACATGGGCAAAATGCACGGCCATCATGGGCATCACGGCCATAGCCACGATCACGCCCATCCCGCGCCCGCCCTGCACGACAAACGTTATACAATTGCTATCGCGCTGAATCTTGGCTTTGTCGTGGTCGAGGCCGCGGCCGGATTCATGGCCAATTCCACCGCGCTGCTTTCGGACGCCGCGCATAATCTTTCCGATGTTTTGGGCCTGGCGCTGGCGGGCGGCGCCGCATGGCTCGCCAAGCAAAGCGCCGGCGCGCACCGCACCTACGGCTTCTCCAAAGCCACCGTGCTCGCCGCGCTGGCGAACGCGATCGTGCTGGTGATGGCGTGCGGCGGCATTCTTTGGGAAGCGGTCGCGCGGTTTTACCGGCCGGCGGAAACCGAAGCGCTGTTCGTGGTGATCGTGGCCAGCATTGGCGTCATCATCAATGGCGGCACGGCGCTGCTTTTCCTTGCAGGCCGCAAGGAGGACGTGAACGTGCGCGGCGCGTATCTGCACATGGTGGCGGATGCGGGCGTTTCGGCCGCCGTGATCGTGGCGGGCGCGGCGATCCTTTTCACCGGCGCGCAATGGATCGACCCGGCGATTTCCATCGCGGTCGTGCTGCTGATCCTGTGGGGCACGTGGGGGCTGCTGCGTGAATCGCTCGATCTCGCGCTCGACGCCGCGCCGCGTAACATTGATGTGGCCGCCGTGCGCGCGTTCCTGGCGGCCCGCCCGGGCGTGACCGCCGTGCACGATCTGCACATCTGGGCGATGGGCGCTACCGAGCCCGCACTCACCGCGCATCTGGTGCGCCCCGAAGGCGGCGACGACGATTTCCTCGCCGCGCTGACGCACGACATCGCGCACGATTTCGGCATCACGCACGTGACGGTGCAGATCGAACGCACCGCGCGGGATGATTGCGGGCATGGTTAGGGCAGTAAGGCAGTAGGGGAATAGGCGCGCCAACCTCACATACTCCCCTACTGCCTTACTCCCCTATTCCCTTCCCTCCGCCCACGCCTTGATCAGCTGATGCGCAATGGCGAACTTGGGCGGGCAGAAGCAATCGGCATGTTTGCCGGCGAGCATTTGCAGCACCTCTTCGCGCGTGAACCAGCGCGCGCTTTCAAGCTCGCCGGTATCGACCGTTTCCTTATCATCCTCCACTTCGCAGATGACGCCGATCATCAGCGAATACGGAAACGGCCACGGCTGGTTTGAGTGCAGGCGCACGGACTTCACCTTAAGCCCCGCCTCTTCCAGCGTTTCGCGCGCCGCGCCTTCCTCGAACGTCTCGCCTGGCTCGATGTATCCCGCGAGCGCCGAATGCATGCCGCGCGGCCACGCCTTTTGCCGGCCCAGCAAAATCTTCTCGCCAAACGCGGGCACCATGATCGCCACCGGATCGACGCGCGGATAATGCTCGGTGCGGCATTGCGGGCAATCGCGCCGCCAGCCGGCCTCCACGATCATGCTCGGCGTTCCGCAATTGGCGCAGAAAGCGTTGCGCGCGTGCCATTCGAAGATCGCCTTGGCGCAGCCGATAATGGCCAGATCGTCCCACGAAAGATGCGGCGCGAGCGGGCGCAATTCTTCGAAGCGGCCAATCGCCTCCAGCGGCGCGGCGCTCGGCAGATCGACCGCGAAGTATGGCGCGCCGTGCGCGTCCACGCCGAGAAACAGCGTCACCGCCTCAGGCGGGGCGATGCTGGCGCGCGCATGCCCGCCGAGCCAGCCCGGCGCCGGCGCCCCGCCCTCTTCGATCACGAACACCTGGCCCCGATGCAGCGCCAGCAGCTTGGCGCTTTCGCTGGCGAGCGCTTGCACAAGCCAGCTTGCATCGCGCCGGCGATGCCCGGCGCGATCAAGCGGCGAATTGGCGAACGCATTGCGCGGCGAGAGCGGCATCACGCGGCCGGCTTGCGGAAGCGCATAACGAATTGGTCGGTGCGCCCGCGCACATCGCCTTCGAACACGCGCAGCGTGCGCGTATCTTCCGGGTGGCGCAGCACTGGGCTTTCGGCGTCGAACACAAAGCCCGCCGCTTCCAACTCGCGGCGCACTTGCGCTTGATCGATGCGGTGCAGGCTCTCGGTGACGGAAACGTCGCTGCCGTCCACCGCCGCATGATCGGCCACCACCAGCACCCCGCCCGGCTTCAGCGCCGCGAACATCTCGCGATTGATCTGCGCCACGTCGAGCCCAAGCTGCGGCAAGTGGAAATCATGATAGATTTGCACGATCAGGATCGCGTCCAGCGGCTCGCCTGCGCTCCAGCCCTGATAGCCGCTCTGCAGATGCGTGATGTTCGGGTACTCGCCCGCAACCGCCGCCATCGGGCGCGGCC
>DAOMPU010000226.1:0-4773 GCA_035444925.1 Terricaulis sp.
GCGGCAGGCCGGCGCGGAGCACCATGGCGTTGCCGTCGCCGGTTTGCGTGTGCGCGCCGGTGCAGGAGAGATAGGCGCGGCCATAGCCGCCGGTGGCGATCACCACGGTTTGCGCGCGGAAGCGATGCAGCGTGCCGTCATCCAGCTTCCAGGCGGTGAGCCCGCGGCAGACGCCGTTTTCCATGATGAGATCGAGCGCGAAGAACTCGATGAAAAAATCGACCGCATGGCGCAGCGATTGGCCATACATGGTGTGCAGCATGGCGTGGCCGGTGCGGTCAGCCGCGGCGCACGTGCGCTGCACCGGCGCTTCGCCGAAATTGCGTGTCATGCCGCCGAAGGCGCGCTGGTAGATCTTGCCTTCCTCTGTGCGCGAGAATGGCACGCCCCAATGCTCAAGCTCATAAACGGCGGCGGGCGCGTTGCGGGTGAGATATTCGATCGCGTCCTGATCGCCCAGCCAGTCCGACCCCTTCACGGTGTCGTACATGTGCCATTGCCACTTATCTTCGCCCATATTGCCGAGCGAAGCGGAGATGCCGCCTTGCGCGGCGACTGTGTGCGAACGGGTGGGAAACACCTTCGTGATGCAGGCGGTTTTCAGCCCCGCTTGCGCCGCGCCAAGCGCCGCGCGCAAGCCTGAGCCGCCGGCGCCGACGACGACAACGTCGAACGTGTGATCAATCCAATTGTAAGCGGCCACTTACTTAAACTCCGAAATTCACCATCAGCACGGCGAACACCGCGCCCACGCCCAGCGCCAGCAGCGCGAACGTGTTGAGCACCAAGAGCAGCACCTTTGTGAAAGGGCGCGCGATATAATCGTTGATCACTTCCTGCATGCCGATGTGCATGTGGTAGAAGCCGGTGGCGATCAGCAGGATCACGCCCACCGCGTTGACCGGCTGGGTCAGGAAATCGATCACGCCAAGATAATTGCCGCCCTTCAAAGACAGCGCGACGCTGACGATGAACCACGGCATCAGCAGCACAAGCGCGATCGCGCTGGCGCGCTGGGCGATGAAATGGCTGGTGCCTTCGCCCGCCGCGCCATGGTTGCGCACCCGGCCCAGCGACGTGCGCATGGTGTTTTTCGGTCCCGCCATGCTCAGCCCCCGAACGTCACGAGCGCCCACAGCCCGGCCGGCGCTGCGATGGCGAACAGGATGGCGAACCAGGCGCTTGTTTCTGCGTCCGTCGGCGTGAGGCCGGCGCCGGTGTCGAACACCAGGTGGCGGATGCCGTTGGCCAGGTGAAACGCGGCGGCGGCGACGATCAGATAAAGCGCGATCTGGCCAAGCGGGGTGTGCAGCAGCTCCGCCAAGGGGCCGAAAATCTCAGGCCCCGCGGCGGCGGCCATCAGCCAAAGCGCCAGCCCAAGCGCCGCGCCATAGAGCGCCACCCCGGTGAAGCGATGCAGGATCGAGGTCAGCATCGTCACGTGCCAGCGCCACACCTGCACGTGCGGCGAGATCGGTCTTTCCGGACGGGTTGCGCCGGCCATGCGCGCCTCTTCGGTATTGATATGGGAATGGATTCTGGCGCGGACATTAGGGATGGGGAGGCCCAAGTCAACGAAGCGCGTTGCCGCAAAGGCGGGTTTTGCCTAGCCTCCGCGCCAAACCGGAGGAGACCATGGATTACCTGCTGCTGGGGCGCGTGGCGAAGATCGCGGCGCTGCTGGGGTTTCTCCTCCCCTGGGTCACGGTCTCGTGTTCGGGGACCGAAATCCTCCAAGCCACCGGCCTGCAATTGATGACCGGCGATCCCCAGCCCGCGGGGCCGCTGCAAGGCCAGCAATCCAGCGTCGAAGACGCCGAGCCTTCGCCCTTTGTGATCCTCGCCTTCGGCGTGATCATGCTGGGGCTCGGGCTCTCGTTCTTGCCGAAAGCCAAGATCGCCGCCGCCGCGCTGCTTGCCTGCGGCCTGGGCGGCGCCGGGATCAGCTATTACGCCATGCAAAATATGAAGAGCGAGATGGCGCGCGAAATCTCCGAAGCGCAGCAGCAAACGCCGAATACCGGCGGCCTGCTCTCGGATTCGGATACGCGCGAGATGACGTCCGCACTTGCCGGCGCCATACAGGTTGAGGAGCAGGAAGGCTTTTGGGTGAGCGTGGGCGGGGCGCTGATCGGCGCGCTGTTTGGGCTCTTGGTGCTGGCCGGCGCCGGAGGCGTTGCGCGCAAACCGAACGAAGCGCCGAGCGAATAAGATCACATTCGGGGGAAACACAATGATCCGCACTTTCGCTGTCGCCGCGCTTGCGCTGGCTGTGTTTGCAACGCCCGCGTTTGCCCAATCGCGCGCCGATACGCGCTTCAACGCGCTGCTGGCCGAGCACGAGCAGATCGAGCGCCGCTTCGATCCAATCAGCTCGGGCGAAGAGGGCGACAACGCCGCGCTTGCGCGCTTTCCCGATTTTTCCCCCGCCAGCGTGGAGGCGCGCCGCGCCGCTTTGGCCGATTTCCGCACCCGCCTGGCCGCGACCAACGAACGCCAGCTTTCTGAAGCCAACCAGCTGAACCGCGCGCTGCTGCTGCAAACCATCGACGACGATCTTGAAAGCATCAGCTTCGATCGCGCGCGCCTGGGCGGCTTCGGCCGCGGCGGGTTCGACGGGCTCGGCCGCAACACGCCGTTGCGCAATGTCGCGGACGCCGAAGCCTGGCTGTCGCGCATGGCCGCCATCCCCGGCGCGATCAACCAAATCGTTGAAAACCAGCGCCGCGGCGTCGCCACCGGCTGGGTGCAGCCGCGCCAGATCGTCGAGCGCGACCTCTCGGTGGCGCGCGCGCAGGCCGGGCAAGCGGCCGAGCAAAGCCCGCTTCTGCTGCCGTTCGACACCCTGCCCGCGAATGTGAGCGCCGATGAGCGCGCCGCGTTGCGCGCGCGGGGCCTCGCCATCGTGCGCGATCAGATCAAGCCGGCCCAGGCCGCCCAAGTGCGCTTTCTGGAAACCGAATTGCTGCCTGCCGCGCGCGACACGCTGGGCGTG
This sequence comes from Terricaulis sp., assembly GCA_035444925.1. Lineage (GTDB taxonomy): Bacteria > Pseudomonadota > Alphaproteobacteria > Caulobacterales > Aquidulcibacteraceae > Vitreimonas. The sequence goes on from DAOMPU010000226.1 coordinate 2,996, forward strand.
CGCTCGCTGCCGAACGGGGAAGCCTATTACAGCTATCTCGTGCGCTCCTTCACCACCACCAACATGACGCCCGATGAAGTGCATGCGCTGGGGCTCACGGAAGTGGCGCGCATTCGCGCGGAAATGGATGCGGTGATCGCCGAAACCGGTTTCACCGGCACGTTCGCGCAATTTCTCACCTTCCTGCGCACCGATCCGCAATTCTATGCGCGCACGCCGCAGGAATTGATGGAGAAGGCGGCGGAAATCTCGCGCCGCGCCGATGCGCAATTGCCGCGAATCTTCGGCCTTCTGCCGCGCCTCACCTACGGCATCATCGAAACGCCTGCCGACATCGCGCCCACTTCGCCGACCGCCGGATACAATTCTGGCTCGCTCACGCTGGGCCAGGCCGGCACGTATCTGCTCAACACCTATCAGCTCGATCAGCGCCCGCTCTACGAGCTGCCGGCGCTGACGCTGCATGAAGCCACGCCCGGCCACCATCTGCAGATCGCGCTGATGCAGGAACAGCCGGAGGTCCCCTATTTCCGCCGCACCGGCGGCTTCACCGCCTATATCGAAGGCTGGGGGCTCTACGCCGAAACGCTCGGCCACGACATGAACATGTACACCACGCCCTACGAGCGCTTCGGGCGCCTTTCCTACGAGATGTGGCGCGCCTGCCGCCTTGTGGTGGACACCGGCATTCACTGGCTCGGCTGGAGCTACGAGAAAGCGCGCGAATGCTTTGAGCAAAACAGCGCGCTTTCCCCGCACAACATCACCGCAGAAGTAAACCGCTACATCGGCAACCCGGGCCAAGCGCTGGCCTATAAGATCGGCGAACTCACCTTCCGGCGCATGCGCGCGGAGGCCGAGCAAGCGCTGGGCGATCGCTTCGATATTCGCGCCTTCCACGATCATCTGCTCGGCGCGGGCGCACTGCCGATGAGTTTGGTGGAAGCGCGGATGCGGGCCTGGATCGCAGCGCAACAGCGCTAGCGTTTCGGGATCGCGGCCCAATAATCGAAATCGAGTACGACCGAAGGGTCGTACTCGCCGCCGCTTTTATCGGGGAAATCCGCGCAGGCGCGGTTCTTCGCGGCGACGAGGCGCAAGCGCAGCGCGCCCGCTTCGCCGAGATCGGTTTTGTCCAGCACTTCGCTCCAGGCATAGAGCGTATCGCCCGCGAATAGCGGATTGACGTGCCGCCCGCCATTGATGGCCAGCATCAGCGCGGCGGCGCCAAGCCCGTTGAACGCCAGCGCCCGCGCCAAAGAAATCGTGACGCCGCCATAGATCAGCCGCTTGCCGAAGCGCGAGCTTTGCTGCGCCAGTGCATCGAAATGCACTTTCGCGGTGTTCTGATAGAGCCGCGTAGCGAGCTGATGCTCGGCCTCCTCCACCGTCACGCCATCGACGTGATCGATCTTCTCGCCGATCTCGTAATCCTCATAGAGATGCGGCGATCCGGCGAGGCCCGCATCGTACGCGCTGAAATCGAGCCCTTGAGGCAGCAGCAGATCAGGCGGCGCCACCACCGGCGCTGGCGTTTGCGGCGGCGCGTCTTCGATCGGATCGGCGCCGCGTTTGTTCACCATCACCCAGCGCACATAAGAGAGCACAGGAATTTCATCCTGGTTGAAGCCCGTGGTGCGCACGGTGACGACACCAGTTTTGCCGTTCGAGTTCTGCTTGACGCCCAAAACTTCGGACACCGCGTGCAGCGTATCGCCTGGATAGACCGGCGCGAGGAAGCGCCCCTCCGCGTAGCCAAGATTGGCCACCGCGTTCAG
>DAOMPU010000227.1:0-3406 GCA_035444925.1 Terricaulis sp.
CGGCGAGCCACTTTTTCCTTCCCCCCAAGAACGCCTTTTGCGGCGTGCGCCTCCCCGCGCACGCCGCTTTTTTCGTGCTAGAAACGCGCTCATGCCGGGCGCCCCCCAATCCCCCAGGCTCGCCGCGATCGTCTCCGTCGATATCGCCGGCTATTCCGCGCTGGTCGAGCGCGACGCCGCCGAGGCGTTGGCGCAGGTGGCGCGCCTGCGTGAGCGCGCGCACGCGGAAGCGGCGCGCCACGCCGGGCGCGTGTTCAACACCGCCGGCGATGGCGTCATGCTCGAATTCGCCAGCGCCAGCGCGGCGCTGCAGGCCGCGATCGCACTCTGCGAAGGCGAGGCCACGCTGCGCTTCGGCGTGCATCTGGGCGATGTGCTGCCGGCCGAGAACGGCGATCTGCTGGGCCACGGCGTCAACATCGCCGCGCGCCTGCAAAGCGAGGCCGAGCCCGGCGGCATCCTGGCGTCGCAGATCGTGCGTGATGCGGTCGCGAGCCACTTGGCCGCGCGCCTTGCGCCGCGCGGGCGCATTCGCCTAGCCAAGATGCGCGAAACGCTGGCGGTGTACGCGCTCGATCTGCAAACCGGGAATACGCCGCGCGCGATCGCCGCGCCCTTGCTGGCGGTGCTCGCCTTCGACGCGCCCACCCGCGACCGGGCCACGCGCGCGCTGAGCGATGGGCTCTCGGAGGAAATCCTCTACGCCGTCTCGCGCATGCCGGGGCTCAAGGTGCTGGGCGCGGCCTCAAGCTTCGCCTTCCGCGGGCGCGACAAAGCCAAGGCCGCGCGCGCGCTGGGCGCCACGCACGTGCTGGACGGCTCGGTGCGGCGCGAGGCTGAGCGCGTGCGCGTGGCCACACATCTAATCGAAGCGGAAAGCGGCATCGTGCTTTGGTCGGATCGGTATGACCGCAATCTGGGCGACACCTTCGCGCTGCAAGAGGAGATCGCCGGCGAGGTGGCCAAGGCGCTGGCGGTGGCGCTCTCGGAGGCGCGCCGCGCCCGCGCGCCCAAACTCACGGCGGCGCTGTCGGACAAATATTTCGAGGCGCGCGCCAAGCTGAAATCCGGCGTCGCCGCACGCGTGGCGGAGGCGGCGCAGATGTTCGAGGCGATCGTGCGTGAAGCGCCCGATTTCGCCCGCGCCTGGGCGAGCCTGGCCAGCGCCAAGCTCGAAGTGCTGCGCCTGGCGCGCAGCGATCGGGCGCGCCTGGTTGAGGATGCGCGCGAAGCGGCCCAGCGCGCGCTGGGCGCCGATCCGCATCAGGGCGAGCCGTACGCGGTGCTGGCCGCGCTTGAGGGCGAATATTTCGGCGCCTGGCGCGCGCGCGAGGCGCTGGTGGAAAAGGCGCTGGAGATGGAGCCAAGCTCCCCGCTCCTGCTCTTCCGGCACGGCCAATTCCTGGTCTCCACCGGGCGCGTCAACGCCGGCTATGCGCAACAAGCGCGCGCGCACGCGCTCGATCCGCTCGATCCGATGCTGACGGCGTTTCACGGCTATAATCTCTGGGCGCGGCAATCGAAGGAGGAAGGGCGCGCGCTTCTGAACGCCGCCGCCGCGCGCCACCCGGACAACGTGTTCGTGTGGTTCATGCGCATGAACACCGCGGCGCTCGACGGCGATTTCGCCGCCGCCGAGACGCTGCGCGAAGCGGGGCGCGCGCTGATCCCCGGGCTTGAGCAAACCGCGCCCTACAAGGCCGGCATGCGCATGCAGGCGGTGATGAGCAACCCTTCGCCGGAAGCCTTCGTCCAGCTGGGCGAAGATTTCGCCGCGATGGCCGAAACAGAGCCCTCAGCTGCGCTCGATCTGGCGGTGGCGCTCTCGGTGATGGGCTTCACCGGGCCCGCGCTCGCGATCTTCGAGGAGGCGCTCGACAATGTGGACGCCTGGCGCGCGGGCGCGCTGGAAACCACGCGGCCGCACATTGGCTACGAAACGGCGATGCTGTTCATCGATCAGACGCGCGCGCTGCGCATGGATTCGGGATTTCCGCACCTGTGCATGCGGCTGGGGCTGGCGCGCTATTGGCGCGAAACCGGCGCCTGGCCCGATTGCGCGGCGGAGACCCCGTACGACTTCAAGGCCGCGTGCGGGAGCTAAACGCTTTAGGCGGTCGCCGCCGCGGGAATGCGCAGCCGCGCCTCAAGGCAGCTGAACACGCGCGCGCGCAGCGCCTTGGGGTCCATGCCCTGCTGCGCGGCCGATTCCAGCTCGCTGATGTCAAATGACGAGACGTGGCCCGCTTCGGGGCGCGGGCGCACCACGAACACGCCATCCAGCGCGCTCTGCTCGGCGATCTCCCAATCGTCGAACCATTGCTCGGTCAGCTTCTCGCCCGGGCGGATGCCGGTGATGGCGATCTCGGCGTCGCTCTCGGCGCGGGCGATCATCTCCTCGGCGAGGCGCAAGATGGCGATCGGCTCGCCCATATCCATTACGAAGGCCGCGCCCGTCTTGTGCTCCGGCGCCAGGGCGCAGACGCTGAGCACGTGCGAAACCGCCTCCTCCATGGTGAGGAAATAGCGCTCCATCTCCGGATGGGTCACCGTGACCGGCCCGCCCCGCTCGATCTGATCGGCAAAGCGCGGCGCCACCGAACCTTGCGAGCCCATCACATTGCCGAAGCGCACGGCCGCGAGGCGCATCGGCGTGCGCCGCTCGGCGGCGAAGCCGTGCAGGTAAAGCTCCGCCAGGCGCTTGGAAGCGCCCATGACGCAGGTGGGCGCGGCCGCCTTGTCGGACGAGATCAGCATGAACTCGCCCACGCCCGCCGCGTGCGCCGCCGCCAGCGCGTTGCGCACGCCGATCAGATTGGTCAGCACGCACTCGGCCGGGTGCAGCTCACCCAGATGGACGTGCTTTAACGCGGCCGCATGAATAACGAGGTCGGGCGCGAACTCCGCCACCGCGCGCGTCAGCGCGCCTTGGTCGCGCACGCTGCACAGCAAAATCTCAAACCGCGCGCCATTGTTCGCATCGGCCAATTCGTCCGCCACGCGCAGCAAGCCGTGATCAAAATGATCGAGCAAACCCAGCGTCGCGCCGGCGGCCGCGAGGCGCTGGCTCAAGGCCGCGCCAACGCTGCCCGCAGCGCCGGTGATCAACACCCGGCGATCGGCGAAGAGATTGTCAACGTTCGCGTTTTCAGCCGTTTCGCGTGCTTCGCGCATGCACACCTTCCCCACCGCCGCCACCACCCCGCACCATGGCGCGCGGGGCAAGATGGTTACATCACCCGTTTAGGGTATCTCCTAAGGGCAGGCAACCTTAGGGAGGTATCATGCGGCGCCTATCCACCCGCCGTTGCGCTCAGCAGCAGCAGCGCGTCATTGAGCTTGGACACGCCCAGCTTGGCGTAGAGTGACCGCATTTGCACATGCACGGTCCCGTCGGCCACCTCGC
>DAOMPU010000227.1:3416-4769 GCA_035444925.1 Terricaulis sp.
GGGCCTCGGCGATCTCGCGGCGCGAGCGGCCGGCCAGCATCAATTCCGCCACTTCGCACTCGCTCGGCGTCAGCCCGAACACGCTTATCCAGGCCTGCCGGCCCGAGCGCGTCTGGCGCTGCGGATCGATCAGAAACAGCGTCGTAACCCGGCCTTGGAACTCAAGATCGGCGCGGTCGATCTGCGCGGCGACCACCACCAGCGCGCCGCCGCCCGAGCGCTGGGCGATCCACATGCCGCCCGGCTGCAGGGCGCTGTCGCCGCGGATCAGCCGCGTCAGCTGCGCATCCGCCTCCGGGTCGAGGAAGCTCAGCCGGCGGCGATGCACCTTCACCGCGCCGCCTTCCGCGAACAGGCGCCGAGCCGCCTCGTTGCAATCGGCGACCACGCAGCCCGGCTCGACGAAAACAACGCCGATATCCAATTGCTCGATGGCGGCGCGCAGCCGGCGCGCGCGCGCGCGCAGCGCAGCGACAATGCCGGCGGTGTGCACCGCGCTGCGGGCGAGCTTGCCCATGCTGATAATTTGCGACGCTTCCTGTTCGGAGGGCGGCCCGGAATCGTTGGACTTGGCCAGCGCGAAATAGGTGTGCGATTTGGCCCGCGCCGCGGCGACGCCAAGGTTCACGCCCGCGAACCGGCCAATATCCAGCGGCAGCAGGAATTCCGCATAGATCGACGTGCGATCCACCTCGCCGATCGGCCCCATCTGATAATCATGGATGATCTGCCCGAAAGGCTGGGCCGCGCAGAACGCCGCGCGCACATCGCGGGAGGCATAATTTTTCAGGTAGTCGGGCTGGCGGTCGGGGCGCATGCCGGCGCTTCCGGCGATCACCGCGACAGGGCGGCGCGCGAAACTTTCATAGCCCATGAGAATAGCGCCGCGCGCGCCGAACGCGCGCTCGCACAGATTGAGCGCAAGACTCCAATCTTCGTTGTTGGCGGCATCTACGAAGGCCGCGGCCGCATCGGCCTAAAGACCAGTCAGCATGCGGTAAAACTAGCAGACCATCATTCCGCAGGGCAAATGCTCCTCTCCGGCGGAGGCCTCTCCTCAATTCCCCATTCCCTGGCCTCAATTGCCTTAGCCTTTCGATTTCCCGGCCCCTCCCCAAATTCCCTGGGGAACAGGCAATTTACAGGGAATGCACACGGCGAGATGGATTAGTTTGCGCAGGCCTAGCTCGCGCCTCGTGGGGGACTTTGCGTCTTTTTTCAGCGCTAACACTTTGGATGGTGCGTTCAAGAACAGGGAATTCGCGCGGGCAAAACAGGCAAGCGCACGCGACAGGCAGGGATACGTCGCGGGCGCGCCCAAAATCTGCCCCCCCCCCCCGCTTGCTGATGTGG
>DAOMPU010000228.1:0-1778 GCA_035444925.1 Terricaulis sp.
ACGCGCGTGCCGATGTTCATCGTGCATCGCCGCGATGTGACGCCGAACGGCGCGCGGCCTACGCTGCTTTACGCCTATGGCGGCTTCAACAGCGCGCAGCTGCCGGCGTTTCAGGTGCAGCGCCTGCAATGGCTGGAAATGGGCGGGGTGTTCGTGCTCGCCAACATTCGCGGCGGCAGCGAGTACGGCAAGGCTTGGCACGATGGCGGCCGCTTGCTGAACCGGCAGAATGTCTATGACGATTTTATCGGCGCGGCCGAAGCTTTGATCGCCAATGGCTGGACCAGCGCCGAGCATCTCGCCATCCAGGGCCGCTCAAACGGCGGTTTGCTTGTGGGCGCCACGATCAATCAGCGGCCCGATCTGTTCGCCGCGGCGCTGCCGATGGTGGGCGTCATGGATATGACGCGCTTCAATCAATTCTCCGCCGGCCGCTTCTGGACCGACGATTACGGCGATCCGGCCGAGGAGGCGCATTTCCGCAACCTCTACGCCCAATCGCCGTATCACAACGTCCGCCCCAATACGCGCTACCCCGCCGTGCTGGCGACGACCGCAGACACGGACGATCGCGTCGTGCCCGGGCATTCGTTCAAATACGCTGCGGCCATGCAGGCGGCGCAGGGCGGTTCGTTCGGAACGGATGATCCGCCCCGGCTCATCCGCATCGCCACCCGCTCGGGCCACGGCAGCGGCCGGCCTACCGATCAGCTGATCGATGAGGCGGCGGATATGTGGGCCTTCATCGCCCACCACACCGGGCTTGAGGTCACGGCGCCGGAGTGAGCGCCATGCCGCGCGCGGATCGCAAAGTCATCGACGCCGCGATCCGCCGCGCGCGCTGGGGCGGGCTGATCGAAGCGCTGCGCCGCTTTTGGCTGCCGCTGGCGCTGGTCGCCGGCATGATCGCGCTTTTTGTATTCTCCACGTCGAGCCCGCCGCGCCATGTAGCGTATGTGGGCGGGGAGATCATGGGCTTGCATCACCAGACATCCGAGGAGGGGCGCGTAACGCGCGCCGCGCGCGTTCTTCTGGATGACGGCGGCGAAGTGCTGGTCACGATCCCGAGCAGAGACGCGGTTTTTGAGCGCCGGCGCGTGGTGGTCGAGATTTTGCGTTACGAGCACCCGCCCAAGCGCACCATTTACCGCTTCGATCATTACGAGGCCGAAGCGCCGCGCGCAGAATAACAAAGCCGCTCTGCGCCCACGCCCTTGGAAAACCGCATTGGCGAGACAATATTACGCTACGAAAGCGGTGGCGCGCGTCCGCGTGATGCGCTATTTGCGCCGTTCCCAAAAATTCAGGCTCAAACCCAGGATTGCCGCGTGAGCAAACACTTCCCTACGTTCGCCGACCGTTCGAAGGCCTCCAACGAAGCCAAAGCGGCGCTTTTGAACAAGTTCAAGCAAAAGACCGCCGAGCCGGTGAACGAGGAAGAGCAGAAGGCCAAGCTTGCCGAAGCGCTCGCCCGCAGCGCCAAGCGCCAGGCCGCCGAAGAGGCCCGCCGCGCCCGTGTCGCGCAAGAGAAAGAGCAGCGCGCGCTCGAAGCCGAGCTGAAGCGTATCGAGGCGGAAGAAGCAGCCAAGAAGGCCGCTGAAGACGCCGCGCGCGCCGCCGCCGAAGAAGCCGAGCGGCTCGAGATTCTGGAAGCCGAGCAGAAGGCCCGCCGCGATCTCCGCTACGCCCAGCGCAAGGCCCGCGCCGGCAAGCGCTGATCTTTCTTGGACCGCCGGCGTCTCGCCGGCATTCGACCGACAATAGAAAAGCGCGGAGCC
>DAOMPU010000228.1:1788-4763 GCA_035444925.1 Terricaulis sp.
GCTTTTTTATTTGGCAATGCCGGCGGGACGCCGGCGGTCCAAGAATTTTAGCCGAAGCTGCGCTTCATCTCGGCCACGCCTTCCTGCACCAGATTGGCCTGGCCGGCGTCGCTCATCTTTTCGCGGATCAGCTTCTCGGCGGCGGCGAGGGCGGCGTCCACCGTGGCGGCGCGGATTTCTTCCTGCGCCTTGGCGCCGGCATTGGCGATGCGATCCTCGGCCTGCTTTTCGCGGCGGGCCATGGCGGCCTGCATGGCGGCGCGGGTTTCCTCGGCGACGGCCGCGGCTTGCTCCTTGGCCGACGCGACGATCGCCTGGGCTTCCGCTTCCGCGGCGGCCCGCTTGGCTTCGTACTCGGCGTGCAGCTTTTCCGCTTCTTCGCGCAAGCGGCGCGCCTCGTGCAGCTCCTTGGCGATTTCCTGGGAGCGCTTGTCCAGCGCCCCCATGATCGCCGCCGGCACCTTGAGGTACATCAGCAGCCCGATGAAGAGCGCCAGAGCCAGAAAGGCGGTTTCAGTCGCGGTCCATTCCATGGCGGATTACCTGTTGGCCGGCGCGAGCTTGGCGGCGATGTCGCGCGCGAGCGCCTCCGCCATCGCCGGCACTTCGCCCAGCGCCTTGGCGCGCGATGCGTTCACCGCCGCTTCGGCCGCTTCGATCTTCGCCGCGAGGCGTTTTTCGGCGGCTTCCTGCTCGGCGGTGAGCTTGGCGGTGACATCGGCGCGGGCCGAGTCGATCATCGTGCGTGCATCCGCGCGCGCCTTGGCGCTCGCTTTTTCCATCGCTTCACGCGCGCTCTCGGCGGACGCGCTTTTCTGCGCGGCCTCATCCAGATCGCTCTTGATCGCGCCCGCCCGCTTGGCCTGCACGGCCGCGACGTTCGGGAGGATGAATTTCGAGACGATGTAGAAAAGCGCCGCGAACGTGATCGCGAACCAGATCAGCTGGCTCGCGAACAGCGATGAATCGAACGGCGGAAACGCCGCCGCTGCGTGATCGCCGCCATGGGCGGCGTCCGCAGCATAAGCGGCCGCTTCGGAGGCGTGCGGATCGGCCATTACACCACGAACAGCAGCAGGATGGCGATCAGCAGCGAGAAGATGCCGAGCGCTTCAGTCACCGCGAAGCCGAAAATCAGGTTGCCGAACTGGCCCTGGGCGGCGGACGGGTTGCGGATCGCGGCAGAGAGGAAGCTGCCGAAGATGTTGCCCACGCCGATGGCTGCGCCGAGCATGCCAAGGCAAGCCAGACCCGCGCCGATATACTTTGCCGCTTCCGCGTCCATGTTGAACTCCTTCGAAAAACTGTTGGCCGATTAGTGGGCGTTAGTGCCCGGGATGAAGCGCGTCGTTGAGGTAGATGCAAGTCAGGATCGCGAACACGTACGCTTGCAGGAACGCGACCAGGAATTCGAGGCCATAGAGCGCCACCGTCATGCCGAGCGGCAGGATCGAAAGCACCGTGAAGGCCCCGCCCGCCGCGACCAGCGCCGGCACGAAACCCGCGAAAACCTTGAGCAGAATGTGCCCGGCCAGCACGTTCGCCCAAAGACGAACCGCGTGGCTGAGCGGGCGGCTGAAGAACGAGATCACCTCAATGATGATCACGAACCACAGAATGTAGAGCGGCACCCCCGAGGGCGCGAAGATTTTGAAGAATTTCAGCCCGTTCTTGGCGAAGCCGACAATGATGACGGTGAAGAACACCAGAAGAGCCAGCGCGGACGTGACCACGATCTGGCTGGTCGGCGTGAAGATGTGGTGCACCGGGCCGAAGCCGGGGAACATGCCCAGCATGTTCGACATGAAAATGAACAGGAACAGCGTGAACACGAAGGGCAGGAATTTCCGCACGCCTTCTTCGCCCGCGCCGTCGCGCACCATGCCCTTGATGAAATCGTGCGCGCCTTCGGCGACCACTTGCGCGCGGCCGGGGATCAAAGCCGCCGGCTTCATCGCCCAGCTGAAGAACCACGCCGCCAGGGCCGCGCCGGCGACCATAGCGAGGCTCGCGTTGGTGAAGCTCGCGTCCCAGCCGGCGAGCGAGAACTCGGCGATCGGGTGGATCTCGAACTGTTGGATCGGATTGTCAGCCACGTGCCGTTCAGTCCTCTTCGTCGTCCGCAACGGACGGCGCATTGGGATCGACCGGGTTGGCCTTGGCGTACGTCTGCGCCACGCGCACCACGTTCACCACGCCCGCCGCGAAGCCCAGTCCGACGCCGATAATGAGCCCCCACGGTTGGGAGTTCAGGAAATAATCAGCCCCGTACCCGAGCAACCCGCCGACAATAATCGCCGCGCCAAACTCGCCGCCGAACCGAAGCGCCAGCGCAGCCGGGCTTTGGGGCGGTTGGGAGTTCTGAGGGCCCTTTCCGCGCGCCGCGTCAACGCGGCGGCGTAGATCGGAAAGGGCGTCCTCCGGCGGTTTTTTGTCAGCCATTGAACGGTCGATACGCTCCGAGGGGCGACTCGCCTTCGAGCCCCCCTTTTTGCGCGCGCGGAAACTAGCAGCGCGCGGCCTAAGGTCAAGAAACGCGGCCTGCGACAAAAGGATTGTCTGGGCCTTGGCGAAACTCCCGCGAAATCAGATCGTTCCGGGCGGCAAAGGAGACGGGCGCGCGCCTTGGCGGGGCAGCTCTTAAAGCGAGCCGCGATTGAGCTCCCACCAGAGCCCGTAAATGAGGCCGATAATCACCAGTACGACCACGCCCACAACGATTAGGCCGGGCATGCGCTCCTTCAGCGTATAGACCGGCTTTTCAGAGGCGGGGCGCACGCCGGCATCGATCAGGCCGTGATAGCGGCCCTCCATCATGCGCCAGGCGTTGAACGCCAAGAACGCGCCCAGCCCCGCAAACGCGGGCAGCGCCAGCGTGAAGAGAAACGGCGCGGGGCCAACCGCGCGCGCGTAAATCAGCAGGAAGGGCGCGATCTCGTCCTCGTTCAGCGAAAGATTGGGCGAGGCCGCCCAGA
>DAOMPU010000229.1:0-4728 GCA_035444925.1 Terricaulis sp.
AGGCGTGACGTCATCTGCGTGAAGTTCATCGAGTATTTGTCGCCTTCCGGCAGCTGCATCACCATGCCCAGCGCGCGGCCGCGCGGAATGATGGTGGCTTTGTGCACCGGATCGCTCTCGGGCACATTGAGCGCGACCACGGCGTGGCCGGCTTCGTGCCAGGCGGTCAGCTTCTTTTCGCTTTCGCTCATGACCAGGGAGCGGCGCTCCGCGCCCATCATGACTTTATCTTTCGCGTCCTCGAACTCGCGGTTGGTCACCACGCGCTTGCCGCGGCGGGCCGCGAGCAGCGCCGCTTCGTTGACCAAATTGGCGAGGTCGGCGCCGGAGAAGCCCGGCGTGCCGCGCGCGATGGTTTTCAAATCCACGCCCTGCGCCACCGGCACGTTGCGGGTGTGCACGCGCAGGATTTTCTCGCGCCCCATCACGTCGGGGTTCGGCACCACGATCTGGCGGTCGAAACGGCCCGGGCGCAGCAAAGCGGGATCGAGCACGTCAGGGCGGTTGGTGGCCGCGATCAGGATGATGCCTTCATTGGCTTCAAAGCCGTCCATCTCGACCAGCAATTGGTTGAGCGTCTGTTCGCGCTCGTCGTTGCCGCCGCCGAGGCCCGCGCCGCGATGGCGGCCCACTGCGTCGATTTCATCGATGAAGATAATGCAGGGCGCGTTCTTCTTAGCCTGCTCAAACATGTCGCGCACGCGGCTTGCGCCGACGCCGACGAACATTTCCACGAAATCCGAACCGGAGATCGAGAAGAACGGCACGTTGGCTTCGCCCGCGATGGCGCGCGCCAGCAGCGTCTTACCCGTGCCCGGCGGGCCGACCAGCAGCGCGCCTTTCGGAATCTTGCCGCCGAGGCGCTGGAACTTGCCGGGGTCTTTCAGGAACTCGACGATCTCGCCCAGCTCTTCCTTGGCTTCATCGATGCCGGCCACGTCCTCGAACGTGATGCGGCCCTTGGCTTCCGTGAGCAGGCGCGCCTTCGAGCGGCCAAAGCCCATCGCGCCGCCGCGCCCGCCGCCTTGCATCTGGCGCATGAAGAAGAACCACGCGCCGATCAGCAGCAGCATCGGCAAGATGCCGAGCAGAATATCGCCCACGCCCGGGCCCTGCTTGGGCCGGCGCGTATCGACCGCGACCTTCGCTTGGTCCAGCCGCTCCATCACGTGCGACATGGTGCCGGTGGGCACGTAGGTGACGTATGTCTGCCCGCCCTTGGACGAGAACAGCATCTCCCCTTGCGTGGTGACCGAGCTGATCTCGCCCTTATCGGCCATGCCCATCAGCTGCGAATAGGGCAGCTCCTGCGCGCCGCGGGTGGCGGAATTGCCGCCGCTGAGGCTCGCAAACAGGACGACAACGACGAGGGCGATAACCACCCAGATCATCAAAGAACGCATGGGCATGGACGGACCTTCTGTCCCGGCGGGCGCGCGGGAAACCTTTTGTTCAGCAAGATAGGGGCCGCAAAGGCGAGTTAACAGCCCATACTGCCATGGCGTGCGTCAAAGCGCGATGAACGCGCGCAGCCATTTGCAGGCATTTTTCACAAGCCTTTCCGCGCGTTAATCACGATTGAGGCGATGGGCGGCGTGTTCCGCCAATAGCCAGCGCGGCGCGGCGGCCAAGAGCGGCGCCGTTTCGGCGCCCCGCTGCAAGTGCGCCTCGGCGCCCGCCGCCACAACTTCCCAGCCTGCGTCCGCCATCGTCAGCGCGGCGCGGCCGTCCCAAACCGTCTCGCGGCCAGCCGGCAAAGGCAGCGGCGCGGGCGCAGGCGCGCCATCGGCGCGGCCGGCCAGCGCGCCGCCATCGCGGCCCAGCACCAGCGCGCCGCGGCGTTTGCGGATCAGCGCCCCGCCCAACGTGGCGGCTTTGAAGCCGGGCGCGCCGATCTGCGCTTCCAGCGCGGCGAGCTGCTCAGCCCCCGGCTCGCGCGCGGCGCCCGCGGCGGCGGCGATCAGCACGCTGAGCGCGCGCGTGCGCGCTTCGCTCGCGCCGCCCAACGCCGCATCATCGACGTTGATCTCATCGGCTTCAAACCGCGCAGCGCGCTCGATCAGCGCATGGGCATCCTGGTCCAAAGCGGCGGCGGCGGGCGCGAGGCGTTCGGCCAGCGCGGCGAGGCGCATCGGATCAAATCCGCCCATCGCCGCCAGCGTCTGGCGCGCGCGCACACGGGCGAAATCGGCGTTGGCGTTTGCGGGATCTTCGATCCAGGCCGCGCCGCGCGCGCGCAGATAAGCGCGCAAATCGGCGCGCCGCGCTTTCAGCAAAGGCCGCGCGATGCAGAGCCCCCGCCCTTCCGGCCACACCGGCGCCGGCGCCAGCGCGCGCATGCCGGCGAGCCCGCGCCAGGCAGAACCGCGCGCGCCGCGCAGCAGCACGGTTTCGGCTTGGTCATCGCGCGTATGGCCCAAGGCGATCAGCCTGGCGCCCGCATCGCGCGCCGCATCGCACAGCGCGCCATAGCGCGCCGCGCGCGCGCTGGCCTGCGCCCGGCGCGGGCCATAGGGCCAATCAAGCCGCAGCGTCAGCGTTTGCACGCCAAGCGCATCAGCAAACCCCGCCGCGCGCGCCGCATCTTCGGCGGAGCCTTCGCGCAACGCGTGATCCACCACCGCCGCGATCAGCCGGCCAGGGCCAAGCGCATCATGCAGCAAATGCAAAAGCGCGGTGGAATCGCCGCCGCCGGAAAGCGCGAGCACGATCGGCCCGCCTTCGGCGCGGGCCAGCATGCGCGCAAGCGTTTCAGGATCGAGGCTAGCCTCAGGCGGCACAATTATTGGCGGCGGCCTCGCGCGCGGCGAGCCGGCGCACTTCGGCGCTTGCGTTCGCGTAGCGCGTCGGCAGCGAGCGGAACGCGCTGCAGGCGCGGCGCGCTTCCCCCATGCCGACCAGCGACATGCCGAGATACAATTGCGCGTCAGGCGCGCGCGGGCCGCGCGGCCAGCGCTCCAGATATTGCACAAAGCTGGCGGCCGCATCGGCGTGGTTGTTGCGCGCCAGAAGCGTGCGCCCAAACCAGAAGCGCGCATCGGCGGCCGTATCCGCATCCGGGAAGCGGCGCAGGAATTCCTCGAACGCGGCCTCCGCTTCCGCGAGCCGATCAGCCACCAGCAATTCGCGCGCGCGGCTATAGGCGAGGCCCGCATCGCCGGGCAATTGATCGGCCGGCAGCGTGCCGAGCGTGCCTTGCTGCTGCGGGGCCGGCGCCTGCTGCTGGCTGCGCTGATCAGGCTGCGGTGCGGGCGCGGCGCCCTCGGACGGGGGATTTTCTGGCGTGGAGAGCGATTGGTTCACGCTGCTCAGCTGGCCGACCATGTTTTGCAGGCGCTGCATCTCGCGCTGGGCCTGCATCAATTCGTATTGGAGCCGTTCGTTCTCGGCGGTGGCTGCGCGCAATTGCGATTCCAGCTCCTCGATCCGGTCCTGGCGCGCATCCGCTTGGCCGTAGCTGGGCGGGGGCAATTGCGTTTGCGCCCACGCCGCGGGCGCAAAAACAAGACCGGCCGCGGCGATGCACGCCGCGAGCCGGCCGATTTTGGAAGAAGGCGCCGAATGATCCGTCATGGTGCGAAACCTACGCCGTCCGCTCGGGCCAAATTTTGACGCTTAAGAGATGGCGCCGCTGACGATCTGCGTGTGGCCGTTGCGGTTCACGCTCCAGGCTTCTTCGTTCGAGCGCGGATCGAGCGGTTGCTCTTTGCCGTTCGAATTGGTCTGGATGCGGTCAGCCGCGATGCCGAGCGAGACGAGGTAATCACGCGCCGCCGCCGCGCGCCGCGCGCCCAGCGAGAGGTTGTACTCGCGCGTGCCGCGCTCGTCGCAATTGCCGGAGATCAGCACGCGCACGCCCGGATACTGGCGCAGCCAAGCGGCCTGGCGCTCAAGGATCGAGCGCGCTTCCGGCGAGAGGTCGTAACGGTCGTAACCGTAGAACACGCGATCGCCCACCGAGACGCGGAAATCTTCCAGCGAGCCGGGCGTGGGGCCCGACGGCGCGGGCGCGGGCGCGGGCGCAGGCGTCGGCGCGGGGGTCGGCTCCGGATCGGGCGTGCTGGAGCAGGCGCCGAGGCCAACCACGGAAATTGCCGCAAGGGCGATCAAAAACTTACGCATTGCATTTCTCCCCTGACGACGCACGCCACCCGCGCACGCCCGTTTTCCCAATTGGAATGCAAGTCCTACCGGTATGGTTCCTACCCCACAATCATGTTCCATTCGCGGCGCCAAGTCCAAAACCGATCGGATTCACCACGATTCTAAGGCAAAAGCGGCGACCAGGCCGGGTCCGACGCGTCGGTCTGCGTAGAGACCTGACGCAGATTTCGCCCTGTCAAATCAACCGACCAAAGCCGCGCCCCTTCGCCGCGCCCTTCGCGGAAAAACATAATCACGCGCCCATTGGGCGACCATGTGGGCGCTTCGTCCAGATAGGACTCGGTTAAGATGCGTTCACCCGAGCCGTCGGGGCGCATCACGCCGATGGCGAAACGCCCGCCCGATTGGCGCGTAAACGCGATCAAATCACCCCGCGGAGACCACACGGGCGTTGAATAGCGCCCTTCTCCGAAAGAAATACGACGCTGGCCCGAACCATCTGCGTTCATCACGTAAAGCTGCGGCGTGCCGCCGCGATCGGAATTGAACACGATGCGCGCGCCGTCCGGCGCGTAAGAGGGCGAAGTGTCGATCGCGGGATTGTTGGTCAGCCTACGGCGCTGG
>DAOMPU010000230.1:0-4717 GCA_035444925.1 Terricaulis sp.
GGCGCGCCGCAATCTCAGGCAGCGCGAATTTCCGCCGCAGCCCTTCCACCAGCGCCAGGTCCGCCTCGCGCGTGCGCCAGCGCCGGCCCGTCAGTGAGCGCTCCACGCCCATGAAGGCGGGGCCAGGCTCCAATTTCAGGGCGGCGTTGCTCATCAGCGCTCCGTCGCGGGGCGAATCGCTTGCCCGCGCACGCCAGCATGCCAGCGCCGCCGCCTTCGCGCAGCGCCCAGCCGCACCCGCCTCAAATCAAAGCTTTGCGCTGCGCACGCGCAATTCGCACACGCTCTGGGTGGCCGAGTTCATCACCAGGGTGTGGACATGCGCCTCGCCATTGCGCCAGCGCACGCCATCCACGATCGATCCATCCGTCACGCCGGAAGCCAGAAAAATCGCTTCGTCCGAAACCAGCTCAGCCAGCGTGTAGCGGCGCTTGAGATTCTCCACGCCCGCATGCGCGGCGCGGGCGCGCTCTTCTTCGTTCCGCGCGGCGAGCCTCGCCTGAAACTGCCCGCCCACGCATTTCAACGCCACCGCGGCCAGCACGCCCTCGGGCGCGCCGCCTTGGCCCACATACATATCGATGCCGGTTTCCGGCTTGGCGCAATTGATCACGCCGGCGATGTCGCCATCGCCGATCAGATGCACGCGCGCGCCCACCGCGCGCAGCGCTTCGATGATGGGGCCGTGGCGCGGGCGATCGAGCACGCACACGCCGATCTCCTCAGCGCCCACGCCCTTGGCCTTCGCGAGCGCGCGCACGTTGTCTTCCACCGGCGCGTCGAGATCGACCACGTCCGCAGCAAAGCCAGGGCCGATCGCCAGCTTGTCCATGTAGATGTCGGGCGCGAGCAGCAGCGCGCCGCGCGGCGCGAACGCCAGCACGCAAAGCGCGCCGGGCTTGGCCTTCGCCGTCAGCGTGGTGCCTTCAAGGGGATCGAGCGCGATATCGAGCGCTGGCCCTTTTCCCGCGCCCACCTCCTCGCCCACGTGCAGCATCGGCGCCTCGTCGCGCTCGCCCTCGCCAACGACGACACGGCCTTTGATGGCCAAGGCGTTGAGCGCGCCGCGCATAGCCTCGACCGCCGCTTGATCGGCCGCACGTTCGTCGCCACGCCCGATCAGGCGCGCCGCAGCGATCGCCGGGGCGATGCTGGCGCGCGTCAGCGAGAGAGCGAACTCGTCCGTAAAGCTCATGCAGCGCCCCATTTGCCGCGGCTTTCCTCGATCGGCATCACCCGCGGCGCTTCGGCGACGACACCGGATGCCTCGATCGCCTTCGCCGCCGCGTCGAGCTTTGCTCGCGAGGTAGTTTGCGTCGTGAGCACGATCGGCACAATCGGGCTTTCGTACACAGGCATTTGCAGGAAGCTCTCAATCGAGATGTCCTCGTGCGCCAGGCGGTCGGAAACCGCCGCCACCACGCCGGGGCGATCTTCCACCAGCAAGCGCATGTAATATCGCCCCCGTTCGGCCGGCGCGGCCCGGGGTGCGGAAGCCAGCTGCGCCAGCGGACGCCCAAAGGCGTAGCCCGCACGCCCCTCCGCCAAATCGATCAGATCGGACGCGACCGACGCCGCCGTCGGCCCCTCGCCAGCGCCTCGGCCAATGAAGGTGAGCTGCCCCAGCGGCTCCGCATCCGCCACCATGGCGTTCAGTGAGCCGGAAACATTCACCAGCGGATGGTCCATCGCCAGCAGCGCCGGGCCCACATGCATGGCCACGCCGCTCTCGGTCTGCATGCCCGTCGCGATCAGCTTGATGCGATAGCCAAGCTTGCCGGCCATGCGGATATCGGTTGCCGTGACGCTCTCGATGCCTTCCACGCGCACATGCTCGAAATCGGGCTTCGCGCCGAACGCGATGGCCGCGAGGATGGCCAGCTTGTGCGCCGCGTCCCAACCGCCGACGTCCATGGTGGGATCGGCCTCTGCGTAGCCGAGCCGCTGCGCCTCGCCCAGCACGTCCTCGAACGCGCGCCCGCCCGCCTCCATTTCGGTGAGGATGAAATTGCAGGTGCCGTTGAGGATGCCGGCCACGCTGCGCGCCCGGCAGCCAGCCACGCTTTCGCGCAGCGACTTCACCATCGGCACGCCCCCGCCGACGGCGGCCTCGAACAAAAGTTTCGCGCCGGTTTCTTCGGAAATGCGCGCAAGCTCGGCGCCGTGCATGGCGATCAGCGCCTTGTTGGCGGTGACCACGTGCGCCCCGCGCGATAGCGCCATCTCCACCGCGCGCTTGGCCGGCCCATCGGAGCCGCCGATCAGCTCAATCATCACATCGATATTGGGATCGCCCGCCATGGCCTCCGCGCCGTCATGCCAGCGATAGTGCGAAACATCGACGCCGCGCGCCCGGCCGCGGTCACGCGCGGCCACCGCGACCAGCTCCAGTTTCTCGTTCAGCCGTCCGTTCGGATCAGCGAACAATTTGGCCACGCCCACGCCCACCGTGCCGAGCCCGGCGATGCCGACGCGAAGTTTCTCTGCCACGTTGCTTACTCCGCCGCCGCGGCAGCGGCGTTCGATTGCAGGAATTTCTTGAGATTGCGCGCGGCCTGGCGGATGCGCTGTTCGTTCTCCACCAGCGCAATGCGCACGAACGCATCGCCATACTCGCCAAATCCCGCGCCGGGCGCGACGGCCAGCTCGGCGCCCTCCATCAGCCGCTTGGCGAACTCGACCGAGCCCAGATGCTTGAATTGCTCAGGGATCGGCGCCCAGGCGAACATGGACGCGGTCGGCTTGGGCACCGCCCAACCTGCCTTGGCGAAGCTATCCACCAGCACGTCGCGGCGCGCTTTGTAGGTCTGGCGCATCTCGGCCACGCAATCTTGGGGCCCATTGAGCGCCGCCGCCGCCGCCACCTGCACAGGGGTGTAGGCGCCGTAATCGAGATAGGATTTCACCCGCGCCAGCGCCGCAATCAGCCGCTCATTGCCCAAAGCAAATCCGACGCGGAAACCCGCCATCGAATAGGTCTTCGACAGCGTGTTGACCTCAACCGCGACATCGAACGCCCCATCGACCTGCAACACCGAAGGCGGGGGATCGCCTTCGAAATAGATTTCCGAATAGGCCATATCCGAGAGCACGAGCATGTCGTGCTTCTTAGCGAACGCCACGGCGTCCTTGTAAAAATCGAGATCAGCCGTCTGCGCGGTGGGGTTGGCTGGATAGCACACCACCATCGCAATCGGCGGGGGCACCGAATGGCGCACCGCGCGCCCGATGCCGGAAAGATATTGCTCCGGCGAATGCGCCTCGATGCTGCGGATCACCCCGCCCGCCATGATGAAGCCGAAGGCGTGGATCGGATAAGAAGGGTTCGGGCTGATGATCACATCGCCGGGCGCCGTGATCGCCTGCGCCAAATTGGCGAAGCCTTCTTTCGAGCCAAGCGTGGCCACCACCTGCGTGTCGGGGTTCAGCGTCACGCCGAAGCGCCGCTTGTAATAGCCCGCCATCGCTTTGCGCAGGCCCGCGATCCCGCGCGAGGCTGAATAGCGGTTGGTGCGCGGCTTCCTCGCCGTCTCGCACAATTTCTCGACGATGTGCTCGGGCACCGGCAAGTCGGGGTTGCCCATGCCGAAATCGACGATATCGACGCCATCGGCGCGCAGACGCGCTTTGACCTTGTTCACCTCCTCGAACACATAGGGAGGCAGGCGTTTGATCTTATAAAAATCGGAGTTGGACATGGCGGGGAGGCCGAAAGTTTAGAGGCTTATTGCGGATGCGCGTCGCGCGCGGCTTCAAGATCGCGCCGGGCTGCATCTACGAAGGCGGCGGGATCTTGTTCGGCGGTGGCCGGCTCGGCGCGCGGGTGCGCGCGCATGGTCAGCCCGGCTGAAAGCACGTTGCGGCGCACCTCCTCCCAATGGGCGGGATCGGTGTTGGCGTCGGTCTTGGTCGGTACATCCTGCAGGCGCGGATACGTGCCCGCCTCGGCGGCGGCGCGCTGCTGGAACCATTCGGGCGCATCCTCAGGCGCGCTGACGCAAGCCCCAAGGCTCGCCGCCAGAACGGCCCCCGCCAACGCTCGCTTCCAAGCCGCCACCCTAGTCTCCGCCTCGATTCCGGCCCCGCCGGCTCCACCTATACCAGAGCAAGCCTTTGCGTCATCAGCCGAACGCGCCTTAAAGTCAGGCCATAAAGGGAGAAATCGGCCCATGACCGACTCAAAGGCCGCAGACGAAGGCCAGCCCAGCGCCCCCGCGCCCAAACGGCGCCGCGCCGTCAAAAAGGCGCCCCCCACGGCCGCGGCGCCCAAGCCGGCCGCCGCGCCAGCGCCGGCCCCCGCCAAACCCGCCCCGCCGCCGCCCGCGCCGCTGAGCATGGTGGCCATGGAGCAGACGGCCGAAAGCCTCGCCCAGCTCTCCGCCAATCTCACCCAGGCGATGACGCGCGCCAACCAGGTGTTCTCCACCGCCTTCCTCGACCAGAGCCAGGACGCCTCCAATTGGAAGCCCGATCCGCTCGGCGTGCAGGGCGCGCTCAACGATGTGTGGGCGCATCTGGTGCAACAGCCCGAGACGCTGCGCGACGCGCACGCCAAACTCTGGGCGCGCTACGCCGAGATTTGGCAAAAGCACACCGCCTACATGCTCACTGGCCAGATGGCCGGCGATGAGCCCGCGCGCGACAAGCGCTTCAAGGATCCCGAGTGGCGCTCCAATCCCGGCTTCTCGCTGATGCGCGAGACCTATCTCGCCACCGC
>DAOMPU010000231.1:0-4712 GCA_035444925.1 Terricaulis sp.
GGCGAGGACGCGCTGCGCCGCCGCCAGGCCGAGGCCGAAGCGCTGTTTCGCCGGCTGGGCATCACCTTCGCCGTCTATGGCGAGGGCGGCGATCCTGAGCGGCTGATCCCGTTCGATCTGGTGCCGCGCGTGTTTGGCGCGTCCGAATGGCGCAAGCTTTCGCGCGGCGTGAAGCAGCGCGCCCGCGCGCTCAATGCGTTCCTCTATGACGTCTATCACCGCGGCGAAATTCTGAAGGCCGGCATCGTGCCGGAGGCCTTGGTTTATCAGAACGAAGCCTTCCTGCCGGACATGGTGGGCTTTGATCCGCCGGGGCGGGTGTATAGCCACATCGTCGGCGTCGATGTGGTGCGCACCAATCCGAACGAATTTCAGGTGCTGGAGGATAATTGCCGCACGCCCTCCGGCGTCTCCTACATGCTGGAGAACCGCGAGATCATGATGCGGATGTTTCCGCATCTGTTCGCCAGCGTGGGCGTGGAGCCGATCGACGAATATCCCTCGCAGCTGAAGCGCACGCTGCAAGAAGTAGCCCCGCCGCTCTGCCGGGGCGAGCCCTCCATCGTGCTGCTGACGCCCGGTCCGCTCAACAGCGCCTATTACGAGCATTCGTTTTTGGCCGATCTAATGGGCGTGGAGCTGGTTGAGCCTTCCGACCTCTTCGTCGAAGGCGGCAAATGCTGGATGCGCACCACGCAAGGGCCGCAGCGCGTGGACGTGATCTACCGGCGCATCGATGATTCCTACCTCGATCCGCTGGCGTTCAAGCCCGATAGCCTGCTTGGCGTGCCGGGCTTGTTCGGCGTCTATCGCGCCGGCGCGGTGACGCTCTGCTCGGCGCCCGGCGCGGGGATTGCGGACGATAAGGCGATCTACGTGTTTACGCCGGAGATGATCCGCTTCTATCTCGGCGAAGAGCCCATTCTGAAGAACGTGGAAACCTGGCGCTGCGCCCTGGAAGGCGAGCGCGATCACGTGCTTTCCAATCTGAAGGATTTGGTGGTCAAGCAGGTGCACGGCTCGGGCGGCTACGGCATGCTGATCGGGCCGCACTCCACCAAGAAAGAGATCGAAAGCTTCCGCAAAAAAATCATCGCCGAGCC
The DNA here is from genome assembly GCA_035444925.1 of Terricaulis sp. Lineage (GTDB taxonomy): Bacteria > Pseudomonadota > Alphaproteobacteria > Caulobacterales > Aquidulcibacteraceae > Vitreimonas. Next base: position 1,104 of record DAOMPU010000231.1, read on the forward strand.
GGAGAATTACATCGCCCAGCCCACGCTGCAGCTTTCCTCAACGCCCACGTTGTGCGGCGACGCGTTGGAAAACCGGCACGTCGATTTCCGGCCCTTCTGCCTTGTGGGCAAGGAGGTGCGCCTCACGCCAGGCGGGCTGACGCGCGTGGCGCTCACGAAAGGCTCGCTGGTGGTGAATTCCAGCCAAGGCGGGGGCGTGAAAGATACGTGGGTGCTTTCGGAATGACCCGATGCTGAGCCGCACCGCGCAAAATCTTTATTGGATGGGCCGCTACATCGAGCGCGCGGACGCCACCGCGCGGCTAATCGAGATGGGGCGGCGTATGACCATGCTGCCGTCCGCCAACGCCGAGTGGCGCTCCGTCGCGCGCGCCTCCGGCTGCGCGCCGGATTTGGCCGAAGACCCCAAAGCGCGGGACCGCGACATTATCGTGCGCCTGCTGCTCGATGCGGAAAATCGCTCCTCGATCCGCTCCTGCATCGCCCAAGCGCGCGCCAACGCCAAAGCCATCCGCACGGCGCTGACGTCCGACATGTGGGAGGCGCTCAACGATCATTGGCGCCTGCTCGACACGCTCGATAGCGATGAGGCGATCGCCGAATTGCCGATCTGGCTCGATTGGGCCAAGCAGCGCGCCGCCGCCTTCCGCGGCGCCACCGAAACCTCGCTGCTGCGCAATGACGGCTTCATCTTCATCAAGCTGGGCGAATTGATCGAGCGCGCGGAGATGACGCTGCGCCTGCTCGACGTAAAATATTACGTGCTGCTGCCGGAAACCGATGTTGTCGGCGGCGGGCGCGATTTCCACCAATGGACATCGGTGCTCCGCGCCACCGGGGCGCTGCGCGCCTATCACCACGTCAATCGCGGCGATTACACGCCCTGGGGCATTGCCGAGTTTCTAGTGCTCAATCCGCAATTCCCGCGCTCGGCCGCCTATTGCTTCACGCAGATTGATCGCCGCCTTGGCGAGTTGGGTGATCTTTACGGCGGCCCGCGCCAGCAATGCAGCGACACCGCCGCCGAAATGGTCGCCCGCCTCAAGGCGTGCGATATTCAAACGCTGTTCCAGGCCGGCCTGCACGAATTCATCGGCGAGGCGATTCAAGTCACCAACCGCCTTTCGGGCGAGATATCACGCGCGTATCATTTCTAATCCATGCGCCTCGCTGTCCGCCACCTCACGCGCTATGCGTACGATCCGCCCGCCGAGCGTGCGGCGCTGCGCCTGCGGCTTTATCCGCCGCGCTTTCGCAGCCAAGCGGTTGAGGCGTGGCGCGTCAGCGTCAACGGCGAAGAGATCGCCCCGATGCTCACCAACGGCCTCGGCGAAGGCGAAAGCATTTGGACCGCGCACGCCCCTCAAGGGCTGATCGAGATCGTGGCCGAAGGCGTGGTCGAGGCGCAGGAGGCCTCCGGCGTGGTGCGCGGCCTGGCCGATCACACGCGCGCGCCGATGTATCTGCGCGGTACGCCGCGCACCGCCGCGGACGAAGCGATCGTTGCGCTCGCGCAAGGCGCGCGCGAAGCCGATCCGCTGGCCACGCTGCACCGGCTCTCCAACGCCGTGCGCGATGCGGTGGATTACACGCCCGCCGCCACCCATCATTCCACCACGGCCGCTGAAGCGCTCGCGCAAGGCGCCGGTGTTTGCCAGGATCACGCCCATATCTTCATCGCCGCCGCGCGCGTGCTCGCCATTCCGGCGCGCTACGTGGCCGGTTACCTCGCGCCCAATTTTGAAGGCGCGCACGAAACCCATGCCTGGGCTGAAGCTTATGTGCCTGATCTTGGCTGGGTGGGATTTGACCCCGCCAATCGCCAATGCCCCACGGATGCGTATATACGCCTCTGCGCTGGATTCGACGCCGCCGACGCCGCGCCCGTGCGCGGCGCCGTCAGCTTCGGGGCCGGCGAGGCATTGGACGTTTCTGTCGAGGTCGCGCAGCAATGACGTATTGCATGGCCGTGAAGGTGAACGAGGGCCTGGTGCTGCTCTCCGATACGCGCACCAATGCCGGCCTCGACGATATTTCCCGCTTCCGCAAAATGTTCGCTTGGGAGGCGCGCGGCGAGCGCGCGATCGTGCTGCTCACCGCCGGCAATCTCGGCGTGACGCAGGGCGTCATCACCAGGCTTGAAAACGCGATCGACGCCGCTTCACGCGGCGAAGACGTGGAGAGCATTCTCACCTGTACGACGCTCTATCGCGCCGCCGAATTGGTGGGCGAGGCGATGCAGGCGATGCAGGCGCGCGATCGCGCGCGCATCGAAGCTTCTGGTTCGGCGGCGGATGCGTCGATCATCCTGGCCGGCCAGCGCCGCGGCGGGGCGCTGCGGCTTTTCCTGGTCTATACGGCCGGCAATTTCATCGAAGCCACGGAAGACACGCCCTTCCTGCAAATCGGCGAGCACAAGTACGGCAAGCCGATCCTCGATCGCGTCATCCGCCCCGATACGCCGCTCAGCGACGTGCTGAAGGCGGCGATGATTTCCATGGATTCCACGCTGCGCTCGAATCTGAGCGTCGGCATGCCGCTCGATCTCGCCGTGATCCGCGCGGAAAGCTTCGGCGTCGTCGAGGCGCGCCGCTTTGAAAGCGACGATCCGGTGTTTCGCCAGATCAGCGAAGCGTGGTCGAAAGAGCTGCGCGCGGCCTTCCACGCGCTTCCCGAAGTGCCGCTCAGCTAAAGCAGGCTAAGGCGTCTGCACCAGGCGGTCGATATTGCGCTGAACGATCGGGTGATAGGTGGGGCGCGCGGCCGCATAAATATCGCGCGCCAGCGCCTGGCCCCACGCGCCTTGCTCCGTCATCGTTCGAAACAGCGGCTGCACGAATTTGTTGCGTCCCATGCTGGTGAGGAAGCGGCGCGCCGAGGCCGCGCTCGGCTCAAAGCCGTTGCGCAGCGCCAGCGAAAGCCAATCGAAAAGCACTTCGGAATTGCCGACTTCATTCAGCCCATACGCCGCCTCCAGCGCCGCGAGCCGCGCAGCCGGCAGCTCACGCGGCAGCGTTTGCAAAAAGCGCTGGCGTTGGAATGTGGTCCAGCCGCCCCAGGCCGGATCGGGCGCAGCGCCCGCGTTGAACGCCGCCACCGCGCGCGCGACTTCCACAAAGCCCTGCGGCTGCGGCTCTTGCGCATTCGCGGGCAGGCCGGGCTGATACGCCCATTCGTCTAGCAGCAGCTGCGCCTCCAGCGCCGCATCGGCGCGCACCACGTGCGCGCGGAAATCTTCCAGAAATTGCGCGGTCGTCATCGGCTGGAAGGCGTGGCGATCGAAATAGGAGCGCAGATAGCGATCAATCGCCGCGCGCCCGATGATGCGCTCGATCGTGTGCAGGAACAGCGCGCCCTTGGTGTAGGCCACCGCGCTATTGCCGGCGGGCGCATAAAGCGTCGTCACGCCATTGCTGGCGATATAGCGCTGGATTTCCGCCCAGGCGAGCGCTTGGCTTTGCAGCGTGTATTCCACGCCGTACAAAACCTCGCACAGCCGCTCCTCGATGTAGGAGGTGAAGCCCTCGTTCAGCCAGCCATCGGCCCACACCGCATTGGTGACGAGATTGCCGCTCCACGAATGCGCCAGCTCGTGCGCGATCACGTTGT
>DAOMPU010000232.1:0-4702 GCA_035444925.1 Terricaulis sp.
GAGCCGTTCTCGACGGACGATTTCGAGAAGATCGAAAAGCGCATGAAAGAGATCGTAGACGCCGATCTGCCGATCATCCGCTCGGTCTGGAAAAAGGAAGATGCGATCGCGCATTTCAGATCGCTCGGCGAAATTTACAAAGCCGAGACGATCGACGAAGTGATCAAGCCGGGCGATCCGATCACCGTGTATTCCCATGGCGATAAATGGGGCGATCTCTGCCGCGGGCCGCACCTGCCCTCAACGGGCAAGCTGGGCAAAGCCTTCAAGCTGATGAAGCTGGCGGGCGCCTATTGGCGCGGCGATCAGAAAAACCAGCAGCTGCAGCGCATCTACGGCACGGCCTGGGCCGATGAGAAACAGCTCGAGGAGCACTTGCTGCGCCTCGAAGAAGCCGAGAAGCGCGATCACCGCAAGCTGGGCCGCCAGATGGATCTCTTCCACATGCAGGAAGAGGGGCGCGGCATGGTGTTCTGGCACGAAAAGGGCCTGACGCTGTGGCGCACGATCGAAGCGTACATGCGCCGCCGCTTGGAAGCGGCGGGCTATGTCGAAGTGCGTACGCCCCAAGTGCTGGACCGCGTGTTCTGGGAAAAGAGCGGCCACTGGGAAAAGTACCGCGCCAACATGTTTGTCTGCGAGACGGTGGAAGAAGAAACGCTGTCGCTGAAGCCGATGAATTGCCCCGGCCACGTGCAGATTTTCAAGTTCGGCCAGAAGAGTTATCGCGATCTGCCGCTGCGCATGGCCGAATTTGGCGCCTGCCACCGCTACGAGCCCTCAGGCTCGCTGCACGGCCTGATGCGCGTGCGCGCCTTCACGCAGGACGATGCGCACATTTTCTGCCGCGAAGATCAGATCGAAGAAGAGACGACGCGCTTCATTCAACTGGCCAAATCCATTCACGCCGATTTCGGCATGGTCAGCGATAAAATCGCGCTCGCCACGCGCCCTGAAATGCGCGTCGGCACGGACGAGTTCTGGGATAAGGCGGAAGCGCAAATGCTGAACGCCGCGCGCGCGGCGGGCGTCGAGCCGGTGATCGCGGAGGGCGACGGCGCTTTTTATGCGCCGAAACTCGATTTTTCCGTGAAGGACGCGATCGGACGCGAATGGACAATTGGCACGATCCAGCTCGATTATCAGCTGCCGGAGCGGCTTGAGGCCGAGTACGTAGGCGAGGATGGGCAAAAGCATCGGCCGGTGATGCTGCACCGCGCGATCCTCGGCTCGCTCGAACGCTTCATCGGCATCCTGATCGAAAATGTCGCCGGCGCGTTCCCGATGTGGCTTGCGCCTGTGCAAGTGGTGGTCGCGACGATCACGTCGGAAGCAGATGGCTACGCCGAGGAGGTCGCCGCCGAGATGCGCAAGGCGGGGCTGCGCGTGGAGTTAGATCTGCGCAACGAGAAGGTCGGTTACAAAATCCGCGAGCACTCGTTGCAGAAGATCCCGGCGATCGCCGTGGTCGGGCGTAAGGAGGCCGAGGAGCGCCAGGTCGCGCTACGCCGCTTCGGCAGCCAGGCGCAATCGGTGGTCGCGCTGGACGCGGCGATCGCGGCGCTGAACGATGAGGCGCTGGCGCCTGATCTGAAGCGCGCCAAAGCTTAAGCGGAGCGCTGGCGCGCTTGCCCCGCCGCCCGCATTTCCTCGGAAAGCATTTTATAGGCGGCGGCCCAAGCCTCGCGCGCTTCGGCGCTCAAATCCGCGCCAAGCTCGTGGCGCAAGGTGCGTAGCAAGGCGGTGCCGACGGCCGCATATTGGCGCGGCTCGATGACGCCGTAACCGACGTGGCGGGCGCCGAGCTCGCGCACGGCCGGCAAGATTTCTTCGGGCGTGTCGAGGCGCTCGACCAGCTGCGTCAGCATCGCCATCAGCTTGCGGCTTTGGGCGATGATGTCGCCCTTGAACAAGGGGCGCAGCGCGGGGTCGATGGCGAACAGCTCGCGGTAGAAGGTGGCCGTCAGGTGCGGCGCGATTTTCCGGGCGCGGGCGAACGAATCCTGGACGAGTCGGACTTGATGCGGGTCCATGCCCAGCTTCATGGCGAGATTCGGGCGGCGGTTTTTCGTTTTATGCAGCCGTCTGAAGCGAATGTAATGAGCATGTGATCGCCTTAGGCGCGGCGCGGCCTAGACGGCGTGCGCGCTCCGATACAGGATATTGCATCGCGCGCCGCGCAGTATGGAACGCAAGGGTGGATAAGAACCCGCAACGGCAACGCACAGCAGCGGCCGCGCTGGAACCGCGCGTGTCCGCGGTCGTCGTTGCGCGCAATATCCGGCCGAAGGCGGCGGCGTCCTCTGCGCTTGATCTGTGCCTGCGCAGCGCGCTGGCCGAGCCTTGGATCGACGATCTGGTGATTGTCGATTGCGGCAATCCGCCGGAGGTTTCCTCCGCGTTCAAAATGCTGCAGCTCGATCGGCGCGATGTCAGCGTGATCGCCGCCGGCAAGGGCGTCAGCGCCACCGGCGCGGCCAATCTCGGCGCGAACGCCGCGCGCGGGCGCTGGCTGCTGTTTCTCGACGCCGGCACGGTGCTGCAGCGGGGCGCTGTGGCGCGCATGGCGGCGGCGGGCGGGGGCGTGGCTTCGCCCTGGATCGTTGGCGGGCGTTTGCTGGATTCGCAGGGGCGTGATCGCCCGGCGGTGCGCACCGGCGCGCTCAACACCTGGTCGGCGATCGCCGAAGCGATGGATTGGCGCGGGCCGCGCCCGCTGCGCCGGCGCGGCGCGCGGCTTGAGCCGGATGAGGCTTTGCCGGTGGCGGCCGTGTCGGGCGCGTTCATGTTGATCGGGCGCCATGATTTCACGGAGCTCGCCGGCTTCGATGAGCGCTTCGTGGCGGACGGCGCCGATCTCGATCTTTGCTTGCGCGCGCGCGAGGCGGGCGGGGCGGTGTTGTTTCAACCGGCGGCGGCCGGCGTGCAGTTTTTGCGCGGCGCCCATGGCGCGCGCCGGGCGCAAGGGCTCGCGCGCTTCGCCGCCAAGAGCGCCAAGACGCCGCTGCAAAAAGCGTTCGCGTTGATTGCGCCCCCGGCTCTGGCGGTGCTGGTGGCGCTTAAGGATTTTGTGGCGGGGCGTCCGCCGCAGCCGCGCTGACGCGCCCGGTAAATAGCGCCACCCGCTCGCCGCGCCCAATCGCAAAGCCGCGCACCGGCGGCTCGGCCGGCGTGAACGCAAGGCCGCGCGCCGCCAGAGTTTCGCGCACCGCTTGCATCGCGCGCCCTTCAATGATCAACGCCTGGCCCTCGCCTGCTTGCGCGCCCGCTTCGGCGGCGCTGACCATGCGGATATCGCTGCGCGTCAAGAACATGAGGCTGGCTTCGTTGTAGCCCGCGACCCAGAGCGGGCGATCCGCGCGCGGGGTGAGGCGCGCGCGCGTCAACGCCGCCGCCGCTTCGCTGCTGACATGCAACTCGCGCGCTTCGGGCAAAAGCCGCTCGCGCCAGCTGAAGGAAAACACCAGCGCACACGCGATCAGCACGCCCGCGCGCGCCGCGGGCTGACGCAGGCTCGCCAGCGCCGCAAGCGCCAAGCTGAGCACGCCAAAGCCCACCAAAGCGGCCGAAACCGCGCGGCGAATGTCTGCCGAGGCGTCCCCGGGCATCAACGTGGCGCTGGCCGCCGTCAGCGCCACAATCACCGCGCCGGAAACGCCGAACATCGCCAGCCCCGCGGGATGGGTGGTGCGCCAATCGCGCCCCGCCATCGCCGAAAGCCCCGCCGCGCAAAGCAGCGCGATCGCCGGAAGCATCGGCAAGACGTAATGCGGCAGCTTGAACGGCATCAGTTCGAAGAACACAAAGCCCGCCCCCGCCCAGGCGATGAGAAAGCGCAGCGGCGCGTGCGCGTCGTCATCGCGCGGTGCGCGCGCGGCGCTGAACGCGAGACGCCCCGCCGCAGGCAGCGCGTAGGTGGCGGGGAAGATCAGGAACGGCAGCAGGAAGATGTAAAAGCCAGGCAGCCAATCGCCGTGCGCCATCTTGGGCGCGATATCGCCGACCATGCCGGCGAAGAAAGCGCCGCCGGTGGCGAGATTGATGGAGATAAACCAGGGCGCGGCGATCGCCGCCGCCAGCAGCGGCCCAGGCCACCACAGCAGAGGCGCCATCCAGCGCGCGCGCCGCTCCCACAGCGCCAATGCGCCAAGCGTCAACCCAATCACCAGCGGCGCCACGGGGCCCTTGATCAACACCGCGCACGCCAGCGCGGCCCAGAATACGAGCGCGTAGAGCTTCGGGCGCGCGCGTCCCATGCGCAGATGCGCGAGCGCGGCCATCGCCAGCGTGGTGAAGCCCGCCAGCAGCGCGTCGGTTTTCGCCAGCATGCCCTCAAGCCCCGCCAGCATGCCCGCCGCGAACAGGCCCGCGCCCAGCAGCGCCGGCCGCTGCCCGATCAGCGCCGCGCCGCCCCACAGCGCCGCCATTGCGGCGAGCGCAAGCCCGAGCGCGGAGGGCAGCCGGTAGGCCCAGATCGTGTTGCGGCGCTCGCCCGCGAACGCGTCGGCCGAGGCCGCTTGCAGCCAATAGACGCCGATTGGCTTCACCGTGCGGTCGCCATCGCCAAGGCGGATGCGGGCGTAATCGCCCGTTTCCAGCATTTGCCGCGAGGCCTGGGCGTAGCGGCTTTCGTCCAGATCGGTCACGGGCATCCGGCCGGCGCCGAACTGGGCCGAAAGCAAAGCGATCAGCGCGACCAGCA
>DAOMPU010000233.1:0-4697 GCA_035444925.1 Terricaulis sp.
CCTCATCCGGCCTTCGGCCACCTTCTCCCCCTCGCGGGGGAGAAGGGTTATTGAAGTCGCGCCTCCAGCCCCGCCTTCACCCGCGCCCAATCATCGCGCACCACGGAAAACCAAGCCGTATCCCGCAGCGTCCCATCTGCGCGGCGCATGTGCTTCCTGTGCACGCCCTCAAACGTCGCGCCCATTTTCAGCATCGCCGCGCGTGAGTGCGCGTTCAGCGCGTCCGTTTTCAGCTCCACCCGCTCGGCCCCGCAATTGAACGCATGGCCGATCAGCAGCAGCTTGGCGCTCGGGTTCACGATCCCGCCTTGCGCGCCCTTCGCGTACCAAGTCGAGCCGATCTCCACGCCCGCATCGCGCGCGCGGATGTTGAGATAGCAGCTTTGCCCCACGCAGGCGCCGCCGAGAAAAATCGCGTGCGGGATCGAACGCCCTGCCGCCTGGTCCGCGCGCAGCGCGTCGAACCAGGCGCCATAGCCGTCGCGCACGATCGGGAAGGGCATGTGGCGGAACAGCTCAGGCTCAGCCGCCGCCAGCGCCGCCAGCGGCGCGCGATGGCCTTCCTCGAACGGCTCCAGCCGCACGCGCCCCAATTCCAATGCCGCAGCGGCAAGCTTCATCGCCCGATTGCTCCTCACGCCCCCGCGCTTTAGCCTGCGCCGAAATCGGCCGCCAGCGAGGATACGCCATGCACTTCGAACATTCCGAAAAAACCAAAGCCTGGATCGGCAAAGTGCAAGGCTTCATGGATGCGCACATCCTGCCCGCGGTCCCGACCTACGAGGCCCAGCAGAAGGAGGGCGGGCGCTGGAAAGTGCTTCCCATTCTGGAGGAGCTGAAAGCCAAGGCCAAAAAAGAAGGCTTGTGGAATTTCTTCATGCCGCCCTCCAGCGGCCACCCCAAGGTTGACGAGACGTTCGAGTTCGAGGGCGAGCAGCTCACCAATCTCGAATACGCGCCTCTGGCGGAAATCATGGGCCGCGTGGGCTTCGCCTCCGAAGTGTTCAATTGCTCTGCGCCCGATACCGGCAACATGGAAGTGTTCCAGCGCTACGCCACGCTGGAGCAGAAGGAGCGCTGGCTCAGGCCGCTGATGAACGGCGAAATCCGCTCAGCCTTTCTGATGACGGAGCCCGCCGTGGCCTCTTCCGACGCCACCAACATCCAGTGCGAGATCAAGCGCGACGGGAACGAGTACGTCATCAACGGGCGCAAATGGTGGTCCTCCGGCGCGGGCGATCCGCGCTGCAAGATCGCCATTCTGATGGGCAAGACCAATCCCGATAATCCAAAGCACAGCCAGCAAAGCCAAATTCTGGTGCCGCTCGACGCCAAAGGCGTCACCATCCTGCGCCCGCTCACCGTGTTCGGCTATGACGATGCGCCGCACGGCCACATGGAGATCGAACTGAAGGACGTGCGCGTGCCGGCGGAGAATATTTTGCTCGGCGAAGGGCGCGGCTTTGAAATCGCGCAAGGGCGCCTCGGCCCCGGCCGCATCCACCATTGCATGCGCACGATCGGCGCCGCCGAAGCCGCGCTGGAGGCGCTTTGCAAGCGCGTCACCAGCCGCGTCGCGTTCGGCAAAACCATCGCCGAACACAGCGTGTGGGAGCAGCGCATCGCCGATGCGCGCATCAATATCGAGATGACGCGTCTTCTGTGCTTGAAGGCCGCCTACATCATGGACGTCGCCGGAAACAAAGTGGCGAAGGATGAGATCGCGATGATCAAGGTCGCCGCGCCGCGCATGGCGCTGCAGATCATCGACGACGCGATCCAGGCCCATGGCGGCGCCGGCGTCAGCCAAGATTTCAACCTTGCGAAATCCTATTCCGGCATCCGCACGCTGCGCCTGGCCGACGGCCCCGATGAGGTGCACGCGCGCGCCATCGCGCTCTCCGAACTCGGCAAGCACGGCTGGAGCCCGAAGAAGAAGAGCGACGGCGTGAGCCTGCCCGGCCCGCGTTGATGCTCGCGCTTGCGTGGTGGGCGGCGGCGCTGGCGCTGGCGTTCGGCGCAGCGCTTGGCGCGCGCGCGCTGATCGATCCGAAATGGGCCGCGCGCTTCGTGCGCCTTGCGCCTGATGCGCAAGGCGGCGGCCAGGCCGAGTTTCGCGCCACCTATGGCGGCGTGATGCTCGGTATTCATGCCGCCGCGCTTCTATTGGCGCTGCGCTATTTGCTGAGCGGGGAGCATGTCGTCGGCGTCGCCGCCATCGGCGCGCTCGCGGCGCTCGCCGCCGGCTGGGGCGGCGCCGCGTTCGGGCGCGCGGTTTCGATCTGGCGCGACGGCGCGAACACAAGCTTCAACCGCATCAGCATCGCCGTGGAAGCGGGGCTAAGCCTCGCCATCGGCGCACCGTGGGTGCTGTGGTTGTTGGGCTAACCCGGCTTGCCCAAGAACACCACGCCCGCGCCCGCCGCGATCAGTGCGAAGCCGAGCAGATGGTTCCAGCCGATCGGCTCGCGCAGAAACAGCGCCGAGAAGGCGATGAACACGACAAGCGTGATCACCTCCTGCATCGTCTTCAATTCCGCCGTCGAATAGACGCTATGCCCGATCCGATTGGCCGGCACGGCGAGGCAATATTCGATGAACGCGATGCCCCACGCCGCAACGATGGCGATCAGCAGCGGCGTCGATTTGAATTTGAGATGCCCGTACCACGCGAACGTCATGAAGATGTTGGACGCGGCAAGCAGAAGGATAGGGGCGATTTGCGGGGAGGTGAGCCAGGACATGCGCGCTCCTTGAGTCGGGGCACTTTAGCAGCGGTCTTTGTTTCCACCCATTCCCGGATTGGCGCGTCAGCGCCAAGTCCGGGACCCATAAGCGCGATCGCCCGCTGGTTGCCCGCAATCCAAAACAATGGTGTTTATGGGTCCCGGGCTCGCCGCGCTGCGGCGCCCCGGGAATGGGTGTGCGTTATGCGGGTGGATGAGAGCCGCCTCACCGCAACTTACATGATGGCCAGCCGCAAGCACGGCACGCTCTATCTTGGCTCTGCGCTCGATCTCATCGTGCGCGTTTCTGAGCACAAGGAAGGGATCGGCTCGGCGTTCGTGCGCAAGTACGGCGTCACGCGACTGGTTTGGTATCAGCCCTTCATGCTCGTGAGCGAAGCGCGCGAACGCGAATATGAAATGAAGAAATGGCGCCGAGATTGGAAAACCAAATCTGATCGAGCGCGACAACCCAGATTGGAGCGACCTCTTTCCGGTGCTCATCGGCGCCGTGCTGCGCTGATCTAGAAATCATTGATGCTCATATCCGCGCGCCAGGGCCAGCGCTTCGGGTTCAGCCCGCAGATCGCGGGGTTAAAATTCTCCCGATCCACGCGCACGGTATTCGTCGGCGTTTCCTCGATGCGCACTTCACGCACGGTGAAGGGGAGGCGCTCGGCTTCCACGAAGGCGCTCAGCTTCAGATAAAAGCACGCGGCCAGCGCCTCGGTGGTCGGATCGCCCTCGAAGGTCATGATCTGCGCCAGCCGCTGCGGCTCGCGCTCACGAAAAAAATCGATCAGCGGATCGTCGTCGCGCAAATGCAAAGTGTGATCCACATGCCCGTCGATCCAGCCATGCCAGCGTTTCTTCACCAGCTCGAACGGCGCGGCGGAATTCGTATCGGAAAAACGAAACGCCCCCACAGGGTCCAGCCGCACGGTCACGAATTCATTGTGCCCATGCGGAATCGCGCATTTGGGGCTGTCGGTCGCCAGTAGGCGATGCGCCATCGCGTAGCGACGGGTAAACTCAAGGCTAGCCATGATCTTCCTTCGGGCATTCCCGCAGCACAGACGGGCGCCGCCGCTCCCTTAAGCCTGGCCGCGCCGCCGCGCAACGCTCAGAACCAGCCGCGCCACTTGGCGATGCCGAACAGCGCCGCCGGGGCGAGCAGCATGAGGATGCCCCCGATCCACGGCCCCCAGGGCGCTTGAAACCACGTCATGTGCTGGAAATTCATGCCGAAGATCGAGGCGATCAAGGTGGGCGGCACGAACGCGATGGTGGCCAGCGAAAGCGCCTTCAGCACGTCCGTTTGCGTCGAATTGATCAGCCCCAGCGCCCCGTCCTGCAGATAGGAGATGCGCGTCTGCAGCGTTTCGGCCAGCCGCTCGAGCTCGGCCACATCGCGCGCCAGCGCCTGCAGCTTGGCTTCGGAAATCCCGTGCGTCGTACACACCGAGCTCACATAAGCTAGCAGCCGGTTGAGGCTCGAGAGGCTCTCATGCGCCAGCGCCGTCAGCATGCCGATCTTGCCCAGCTCGCGCAGGCAATCACGCAAATCCGGCGCGGGCGTTTCGGTGAACACGTTGGCCGATTGCGCGTTCGCGTTGCGCGTGGCTTCCGCCAATAAATCCGCCAGCCGCTCGGCCGCGCCCTCAATCAGCGCCACGAACACATCCGCGCCGTTCCTGGCCGAGCCCACGCGCGCAAAGGCGCGCCCCTGGCCCACTTCGAACGCGCGCGGGCGCACCTGGCGCACGGTGACGAGCTTGTCCTTCGCCAGAATAAAATTCACCGCGCCTGAGATGAACAACCCCTCGTCGCGCCGGCCGAGCAGGGTGGCCGTCACGTGCAGCGTGCCGTCCTCTTCATAGAAGCGCGCGCTATCTTCAAACGCCGCGCGTTCGGCGGGCGTGGGCACATCCACGCCCAGCGCCTGCTCGACGTCCGCTTCCTCCTCGTCGG
>DAOMPU010000234.1:0-4675 GCA_035444925.1 Terricaulis sp.
CCGCCAAACCGGAAGCCGCGTCCGCCCTGGCCGACCTGGCCGAAGCGGCGGCGGACTAATCCCTCCCCTGATGGGGAGGGATTCAGGCGCTCCTGCATCCAAGCACCCGCCCTGCGGCGGATAGGGGGTGAAAGGGCGCTGCGCCCCTGGAGGGTAACCAAATGGAAGAGCTGTTCCGCGATTATTGGTGGCTGATGTTCCCGATTTTCGGGATGGTGATGGCCGTGCGCGGCCAATCCAATGAATTTGCCCGCCAGGAGCGCATCCTGCGCGACGCGGAAAACAATCTGGAGCGCCGCCCGTGACCTTCGCCGAATTCTTCGCCGATTATTGGTGGCTGATGTTTCCGGTCTTCGGCATGGTCATGGCCTTCCAAGGCATGAACCAGAGCGAGAAGCGCCAGCGGCGCACGCTCGATCTGATCCGTTCCTACGTGGAGCAGGGCAAGGAGCCGCCGGCCGAATTGCTGAAGCTCGCGCAGAAAACCGATAGCGACGATTGGGATATGGGCTTTGGGCCGACGACCGGCAGCTCCTCTTCTTCAAGCTCCCGCGCCTGGACGTTCGTCACCTTCGCCGCGCTCGCAGCGGGGTTTGGCACGGGCTATTGGTGGGTGCGCGGTGAGGATTACGCGTTCGCGTTCCTCATCGTCGCCGTCACCATGGGCGTGCTGGCGCTTGGCGCGCTCGGCATTCTGATCTTCGGCGCCAAGAAGTAATCCTCGCATGGATGCCGCCGAAGAGGCGCGTCTGGTGGGATTGGCGCGTGGGGGCGATAAGCGGGCGTTCGGCCATCTGGTCGATGCACATCAGCCCGCGGTGCGCGCCTTCCTGCGCCGGCTGGTCGGCTCGTACGCCGACGCCGACGATCTCGCTCAAGACGCGTTCGCCCGAACCTGGGAAGTGCTGAACCGTTTCGACGGGCGCTCACCCTTGCGTTCGTTCGTGTGCGGCGTGGCCTATCATTATTGGCGGCGCGGGCGGCGCGCCGAAGGCCGCCGCCTGGCGCGCGATACGGCCTACGCGCAACTCGAGGACGATCACCGCGAAGCGCCGCAAAACACGCCCGAGCGCCTGGCGCTGCGCCGCGCCATGGAAGAACTGCCGCCCGATCAGCGCGCCGTGCTGGCGCTCTGTTTAGGGCAGGATTTCACCCACCAGGAAGCCGCGGAGGTGTTGAACCTTCCCCTCGGCACGGTGAAGTCGCATATTATGAGGGGCCGGGCGAAGCTGCTCGCTGCGCTCAGCCCCCCGGAGACGAACGATGCATGACGATCTCTCCCTGGCCGCCCTCTTGGGCGAGGCCCCCAAGACGCCCGATCCGGCCTTCCGGTTCGACGTGTTCGCCCGCGTGAGCGCGCATGAGCGCCGCAGCGCCGCGCACGGCCGCGCCATGCTGCAAGTGGCCGTGTTCACCGCCATCGGCGCCGTGCTCGCCCTGGTGCAAACCGCGGGCGCGGAGGCCGGCGCCTGGGCGCCCATGCTGGGCGCAACCGGCGCGCTGGCCGTGACGGGGATCATCGCATTTACGCTGATCGCGGGCCCCAAAGCCGCGCTGGCGCGCGCAGCCTCGGTGTTCCGGGCGGCGTAGGCCGCCTCGACAAAATGACCATATCGTGACTATAATCGGCGCATGACCGCGTATTCCGTCGCCGAGGCCAAAGCCAAGCTCTCCGAGCTGATTGACCGCGCCGAGAAGGGCGAGGCCGTCACGATTACGCGCCACGGCAAGCCGGTGGCGGAGATAAAACCCGCCCAGCGCGCGGCCAAACCGATCACCCAGGCCGATCTCGATTGGTTGGCGGAGCGGCGCAGCAAGATCAAGATTCGCAAGCGTGGCGGCCCCAACGCCGTCGAGATCATTCGTCAGATGCGTGAAGACTACTGACGTGAGTGTCTATCTGGACGCGAATGTTCTAGCGGCCTTGTTCCTGCCCGACGCGCTAACACCGAAAGCGACTGCCGCCGTGGCGAGACTTTCCGCGCCCTTGCTGGTGAGCGACATGGCCGCGCTGGAATTCGTTTCCACTGTTGCGCGGAAGGTGAGGGGCGGTGTTCTTTCGGCCAAGGATGGGCGTATCGTCGTCGCCAATTTCGACGCCTGGACGGATATCGCCGCTCGCCTCACGCTGGAGGCGTCCGACGTGGCGGCGGCTGATGTCATCATACGGCGTTTCGATATTAACCTGCATGGCGCGGACGCCCTCCATGTCGCCATGGCCGCGCGGGCGGGCGCGGCGCTGTTGACGCTCGACGCCAAAATGCGGTCGAACGCGAAGAAGTTGGGCGTCGCGGTGGTCTGAGCACCGCGCCCGCCGCTTGCGCCGCCGCGCGCCCCGGCGCAGACTCGCATTCAGGAGATTTCATGCTGCGCCGCGCCATTCCTTTCGATACCGGGCCTATCCATTTCGTCGGCATCGGCGGCATCGGCATGTCCGGCATCGCCGCCGTGATGAAAAATTTCGGCTACGAAGTCACCGGCTCCGACGCCAAGGAAAGCGCCAACACCGAGCGCCTGCGCGCCCAAGGCATCCCGATCTTCATCGGCCATAGCGCAGAGAATGTCGCCAATGCCGGCGTGGTGGTGATCTCCTCGGCCATCAAGGGCGGCAATCCGGAAGTGGACGCAGCGCGCGCGCGCGGCGCGCCGATTGTGCGCCGCGCGGAAATGCTGGCCGAGATCATGCGCCTGAAATGGACCGTCGCCATCGGCGGCACGCACGGCAAAACCACCACCACCTCGATGATCGCAGCCCTGCTCGACGCCGGCCAGAAAGACCCCACGGTCATCAATGGCGGCATCATCAACGCCTATGGCGCCAATTCGCGCATCGGCGAGGGCGAGTGGATGGTGGTCGAGGCCGATGAGAGCGACGGCACCTTCACGCGCCTCAGGGCCACCGCCATCGTCGTCACCAACATGGATCCCGAGCATCTCGATCATTACGGCTCGGTCGAAGCCATGAACGCGGCGTATCAGACCTTCGTGGAGAACATCCCGTTCTACGGCTTCGCCGTGATGTGCCTCGATCACCCCCAGGTGCAGGCGCTCGCCGCGCACGTGCGTGACCGGCGCATCATCTCTTATGGCTTCAACCCGCAGGCCGATGTGTGCGCGCACAATGTGCGCCCTTCGCGCGATGGCTCCACGTTCGATGTGGTGGCGCGCCGCAAGGGCGAGGGCCCGGGCGTGACGCTGCACGATCTCTTTTTGCCCGTGGCCGGGCGGCACAATGTGCAAAACGCCGTCGCCGCCATCGCCGTTGCGCGCGAGCTTGGCGTCACCGATTCCGGCATCCGCGCCGGCCTCAAGAAATTCGCCGGCGTGAAGCGCCGCTTCACCACCACCGGCTATTGGAATGAAGTGCGCATTGTCGATGATTACGCGCACCATCCGGTTGAAATCGCCGCCGTGCTTTCCGCCGCGCGCGAGATGACGGAAGGCCGCGTGCTGGCCGTGGTGCAGCCGCATCGCTATTCGCGCCTGCGCGATCTCTTCAAGGATTTCTCCACCTGCTTCAACGACGCCGACCTAGTGGCGGTGGCCGATGTGTACGCCGCGGGCGAGCAGCCGATCGAAGGGATCAGCGCCGAAAGCCTCGCCGCCAGCCTCAAAAGCCACGGCCACCGCGACGCGCGCAAGCTCGCCGGCCTCGATGCGCTGCCCGATTTCGTGCGCGCCGAAGCCAAGCCCGGCGACATCGTCGTCTGCCTCGGCGCGGGCGACATCACCGCCTACGCCAACGCGCTTCCCGCCAAACTCGGCGCGGCGGCGGCGTGAGCGGCGCTATCAGCTTAGCCGGCGTCAGTCCGGCGGTTTTGAGCACGTTGGTTTTGGGCGTCGCGCTTGCGCTATTCGCCAGCAACCGGGTGCGGCATGATCTGGTGGCGCTGCTGGCGCTCGCCGCTTGCCTTTGCCTTGGCCTTGTCGCGCCGGACAACGCCTTCGCGGGCTTCGCCGATCCGGCGGTTGTGGTGATTGCAGCGGTGCTGATCATCGGCCGCGCGGTGGAGCTCACCGGCGTCGCCGACGCGCTGACAGATCGCCTGGCGCTGCTCAGGGCGCCGTTTTTCCTGCAATTGGGCATTCTGCTGGTGGCGGGCGCGTGCCTTTCGGCGTTCATGAACAACATCGCCGCGCTTGCCATCACCATGCCGGCGGTGATCGCCATCTGCCGCGCCAATGATCTGCCGCCGAGTGCGGGGCTGATGCCGCTGGCGTTCGCGACCATCCTTGGCGGCATGACGACGCTGATCGGCACGCCGGCCAACCTCATCCTCTCTTCCGTGCGCGCGGATTTTCTCGGCGCGCCGTTCGAGTTCTTTCAGATGACGCCGGTGGCGGCGGCGGTGGCGGCCGCGGGCGTGGGCTTCATCTGCCTCGTTGGTTGGCGCCTCGCGCCGCGGCGCGACACCGGCGCCGATGCGCCGAAGGATTCCTACGCCACCTTCGAACTCGGCCCGCTCTCGGCTGAGGCGCTGGAGGAGGATGGCGAAGCCGAGCTGCTCGATCGCCTCAAAAGCGCGAAGCTATCTCCGCTCGCGGTGCTGCGCGGCAGCCGCGTGCTGGACCTTGCGGTGGCGCGCCCGCTGCAAGCGCGCGACCGCCTGCTTGCCGGTGGCGCCATCGACCCGTGGGCCGGCGCCAAGAAGGCCGGCGTGCCCTTATCGACGCA
>DAOMPU010000235.1:0-4667 GCA_035444925.1 Terricaulis sp.
GGGCGAGCCGGTGCGCACCGAGCCGCCTAAGCCGGCGCCCGCCTGGCCGCAGCCCCAAGCCGCGCCGCCGGCGCCTGCGCCGCAAGCCGAGGCCCCGCGCGCCGCGCCCGCGCCGATCGAGCCGCCGCGCAACGTGTTTGAGCTGCCCGTCGCCAACGTACAGCAGCCGCCGGCCGCGCCCGTGCAGCCGGCGGCGCCCGCGCCGCAAGCTGCGCCGCAGCAAGCGGCCGCCGCGGATGCCGGCCCGCGCGCGCTGCCGATCGATCTGGTGCAACGCAATCCGAGCCAGCCGCGCAAGCATTTCGATGAGAGCGATCTCACCGAGCTTGCAGGCTCGATCAAAACGCATGGCGTGCTGCAGCCGATCCTGGTGCGCCCGATCCCCGACGGGAAGTATGAGATCGTCGCCGGCGAACGCCGCTGGCGCGCCGCGCAGCGCGCGGGCCTGCATTCGATCCCCGCCGTGATCCGCGACCTCAACGAAGTTGAGGTGCTCGAGATCGCGATCGTTGAGAACGTGCAGCGCACGGATCTTAATCCGATCGAAGAGGCGCAAGGCTTCCAGGCGTTGATCGATCGCTTTGGCCGCACGCAGGAAGAGATCGCCGAGGCCGTCGGCAAATCGCGCCCGCACATCGCCAACATGCTGCGGCTGTTGAAATTGCCCGACGACATTCAGGAAATGGTGCGCGATGGGCGGCTCTCGTCCGGCCATGCGCGCGCGATCCTGACGGCGCCGGATTCGCACGGCCTGGCGATGAAGGCGATCAATGAGGGCCTTTCGGTTCGTGAAGTTGAGCGCCTGGCGCAAATCGCCAAGGACGAAAAACACGGCCCCCGCGCCAGCGTGTTGGCGGCGGAGGCCAAGAGCGCCGATACCCGCGCGCTGGAGCAATCGCTTTCCAACGCGCTGGGGCTCGACGTGACGATCGCCGAGAAGGGGCAAGCAGGGGAGGTGAAAATCTCCTACAAAAGCCTGGCCCAACTCGACGAAGTGATCCGGCGCCTGCGCGGGGGCTTTTAAGCCTCAGCGCAGCGCGCGCGTTGCATCGACGACCTCCACGTCGCTCATCATGCGCAGATAGGCGTCAAACCACGGCTTGTGCGCCGAGCCGACGATGACGAGCAGCCGCCGGCCCGGATAGCGCGCGCTGACCTCGCGGATGTGCGCGATCTGGCGCAGATTGCGCGTCTCCCAGAACGCCACGCGCGCGCGGCCCACCATATTCGGGCTCTGCCGATTGATCATCGAAAGCCATTGCCCGTCCGCGTCGGCGCGGCCGCTGGCGTTGGTGTTGAGCATCCGATAGGTGGCCATAAGCTGATCTGGCGTGCCGAGATTTTGCGACGCTTCACGCAGCGGCGTGAACGCGGGATTGGCCATGATCTCCTGGCCCCAGGGGCCTTCGTAAAACGCACGGAAATCCTCGTCGATTCTGCCGCCCGGATCGCCCTCATGATGATCGTCGGTTGCGTACACGCGCTCTAATCCCAGGCGTGCGGCCAGGCGCGCTGCGATCAAATGGTTTTCGTTCTTGCGCGCGGCAAGTTCATCGAGCGCGCTGAGCAGGCGCGTGGTGACCCCATCGCCCGCGATGCGCTCCTCAGGGGCGAGCCGCCACCATTGCACCAGCGCCGAACTCGGATCGCCCGACGCCGCCAAGAGCGCCGCAAGACGCCGGCGCTGCGCCGCACTTGGCTCTGCCGGCCAATCGGCCAACACGCGGCGCGCTTCGGCCTCGGCTTGCGGGGCGTCCATATCCACGCCCACGCCAGCCATTGCGGTGATGGCGATGGTGAAGCCGGCGTAATTGGTCGCCACGTTCGGATAGATTTCGCGGTAGCGCGAAAGCGCGTCGATGCTCTCGCCCGAGAGCGCTTCGATCATGATGGCGTCGGGCTGGAAAGCGGCGAGGCGCTCGAGCAGAGGCTCAAGGTTCGCGGCGTCCCAGCCCTCGGGCGTTCCGCTTAAATGCGGCGTGGCCAGCACCAGAATTTGCGTGGGCTCGCCGACGACGCGCTCCTGATAGGCGCGCGGATCGAACGGGCGCGATTGCGCCAGCGCGCCAGGGGCGCAGGTGAGTGCGGCCGCGAGCGCGGCTGCGAAAAGCATCGGTTTCATTGGGCTCCCTCTTTTTGTCCCGAGCAGGAGACGCGCCGGCCGCAGCCTTTGGATGCAAGTTTGCGACGAATGGCGGAGATTGCGCCGGCGCGCCAAGCGCGCTCCATTGGCGCCATGAATTCGCTCTATGCCGGCCTTGGCGCCACTATCTTCGAAGTCATGTCGCGCCTCGCGGCCGAGCGCGGGGCGATCAATCTGGGGCAGGGCTTCCCGGAGGCGGATGGGCCGATCGACATCCGCGAAGCGGCGGCGCGCGCGCTGCTGGAACAGAGCAATCAATATCCGCCCATGCGCGGCTTGCCGGAGCTGCGCCAAGCCGTCGCCGCGCATTACAATGCTCATCACGGGCTTGATCTCGATTGGGCGCGCGAAGTGACGATCACGTCCGGCGCCACCGAAGCGATCGCCGCGGCGCTGCTGGCCTTCATCGAACCGGGCGATGAAGTGGTGCTGTTTGAGCCGCTGTATGATTCATATCTGCCGATGGTGCGCCGCGCCGGCGGTGCGCCGCGCATCGTGCGGCTCGATCCGCCGCATTGGCGCTTCGATCGCGCGGCGCTGGAAGCGGCGTTCACGCCGCGCACGCGCGTGGTTGTTGTGAACACGCCGCTCAATCCCAGCGCCAGCGTGTTCGCCCGTGATGACCTCGCCTTCCTCGCCGCGCTTTGCGTGAAACACGATTGCGTCGTGGTCAGCGATGAAGTGTGGGAGCACGTGCTGTTTGACGGGCGCGCGTTCGATTCCATGCTGCACGTGCTGCGCGACCGCACGCTGAAAATCGGCTCCGCCGGCAAGATGTTTTCGCTGACCGGCTGGAAGGTCGGCTTCGCCTGCGCCGCGCCGGCGCTGACCGAGCAATTCGTCAGGGCGCACCAATTCCTCACCTTCACCACCGCGCCCAATCTGCAACGCGGCGTGGCCTATGGGCTCTCCAAGGAGCGTGCTTATTTTGACGCGATGCGCGCGGGCTTTCAGCGCTCACGCGATCGCCTGGTGGGCGCGCTGGAAGGGGAGGGGTTCGCCACCCTGCCCGCGGCGGGCGCGTATTTCGTTTCGATTGATCTTGCAGCCTCCGGCATCGGCATGGGCGACGAAGCGTTCGCGCGCCATTGCATCGAGCACGGCGTGGCGGTGATCCCGTTTTCCGCCTTCTACGAAAACCCGGGCGCGCCGGCCCTGGTGCGGCTCTGCTTCGCCAAATCGGACGACACGCTCGACCGCGGCGCGGAAGCTCTGGCGCGGGCGAAGAAGAGTGCGTGAAGGGCGCTTGCGGCACGCGCAAGTATAAGCGCGTGGAGCGAGGGGGCGGATAGATTTCTGCAGGCCTCGCCGCGCTTCACGCCGCCGGCGCGAACGGTTCGTCATCCGGCGCCGTCACCGGATCCTCCTCGCCGCGCGAGACCACGGTGGCGATCACCAGATCGCCGGTCACGTTCAGCGTGGTGCGGCACATGTCGAGGAAGCGATCGACGCCGAGGATGAGGCCAATGCCCTCCACCGGCACGCCGACCATGAGCAGGATCATCGCCACCACAGGCAGCGAGCCGGCGGGCACGCCGGCCGTGCCGATGCCGCCCAGGATGCACACCAGCATCACCACGATCTGTTGCTGCAGCGAGAGGTCGATGCCGAAGAATTGCGCGAGGAACAGCACGGTGACGCCCTCGAACAGCGCGGTGCCGTTCTGGTTGGCGGTGGCGCCGACGGTGAGCACGAAGCGCGAAATCTTGCGCGGCAGCTTCAGCTCTTTTTCGGCCGCCTGCAGCGAGATCGGCAGCGTGGCGTTGGAAGAAGCGGTGGAGAAGGCCACCACCATCGGGTCGCGCACTTGGGCGAAGAAGGTGAGCGGATTGCGCCCGCCCAGCACCGACACGACGATCGGATAGACCACGAACATGTGGATCGCCATCGCGCCCACGGCCACGCCCACGAACGCCGCGAGGCGCACCAAAAGCTCCCAGCCAAACAAAGCGGCCAGATTGAACATCAGGCACGCGATCGCCAGCGGCGCGATTTTGATGACCAGCCCGATCAGCTTCATCATCACTTCGAACACGCCCTGCAGCGTCATCTGCAATTGATCGGTGGCTTTCGAGCGCACCATCACAAGGCCGATGCCGAAAAACAGCGCGAACACCATTACCGGCAAAATCTGATTGGCGGCCGCGGCGGCGAAGGCGTTGGAGGGAACGAGGTCAAGGAAGAATTGGCCGGCCTGAACGCTCTCGGGCGCGTTTTCGATAATGCCCGCGGCGCCGCCGGCGCCTTCTTGCAGCATCTGCTGGGCGATCACCGGATCGACCCCGCGCCCCGGCTGCAACACGTTGACCATGACGAGGCCAATGATCACCGCGATCGTGGACACCACCACCGTCAGCGCCAAGGTGCGCCAGCCGACGCGCCCGAGTGAGCCGAGATCGCCCATCTCCGCCACGCCCACCACCAGCGCCGAGAACAGCAGCGGCAGCACCAGCATGAACAGCAGGCGCAGGAAAATCTGCCCGATCGGCCC
Organism: Terricaulis sp.; assembly: GCA_035444925.1. Taxonomy (GTDB): domain Bacteria; phylum Pseudomonadota; class Alphaproteobacteria; order Caulobacterales; family Aquidulcibacteraceae; genus Vitreimonas. The sequence continues at coordinate 4,635 of DAOMPU010000235.1, forward strand.
GGTGACGTTGGCGGTCAGCCATTGCACCCATTC
>DAOMPU010000236.1:0-4656 GCA_035444925.1 Terricaulis sp.
AGATTTTATCCTTATCGGCGACGCCGAGGCAAAACACGTTGACGAGGATGTTGCCATTGTAGCGCGCGTCGAAATTGGTTTCCCCGCCCACAGTGGGGACGCCGACGCAATTGCCGTAGAAGCTGATGCCGCTCACCACGCCATCGACCAGCTTGCGCGTCTTGGGATGCTCCGGCGCGCCGAAGCGCAGCGCGTTCATGATGGCGACGGGCCTGGCGCCCATGGTGAACACATCGCGCAGGATGCCGCCGACGCCGGTAGCCGCACCCTGGAACGGCTCGATAAAGCTGGGGTGGTTGTGGCTTTCCATCTTGAAGATGGCGGCCAGCCCCTCGCCGATATCGATGGCGCCGGCGTTTTCGCCCGGGCCGTAGATCACGTGCGGCGCTTTGGTAGGGAATTTGGCCAGATGCACGCGGCTCGATTTGTAGGAGCAATGCTCGCTCCACATCACCGAGAACACGCCGAGTTCGGTGACGTTGGGGGTGCGGCCCAGCTTCTCGAGCACCAGATCGTACTCGTCGCGGGAAAGGCCGAATTCTTCGGCGAGCGCCAGAGTGCCTGGGGCGAGCGGGTCAAGGGACATGGGGGGCAGATAGCGTGTGTCGCGAGGGGGAGCAATTGGGGCGGCGTGGCGCAGGCTTAAGTTGCGAAAATTCAGGCCGAGACCCATGATTGGACGATGGCTCTGATTGTCAAAGACCCCGAAATTCTGTCCTCGAATTGGCGCGCGAAGCGCTCTGCGCCGATTGACGCGCGCCATCTTGGATGAGCGGCCAAACCGTGCGTCCTTCGTCCCCCTGACGCCCAGGAACTCGACAAGCCCGCCCGTGGGCCTTACCCAGGCCGGGAAACGAGGAGAATATTCATGCGCGAGATCGCGTTGGCGGAGCTTCCCAGCCTGGTGGGCCAGGAGATCGGTGTTTCGGACTGGTTGGAGATCACCCAGGACCGGGTCAATCGTTTCGCGGACGCGACGGGCGACCATCAATGGATTCACGTCGATATCGAGCGCGCGACCAAGGAGCTCGGCGCGCCGATCGCGCACGGCTATCTGGTATCTTCGCTGATCCCGTTCCTGGCCAAGAACATCGTGAGCTATTCCGGCGTCAGCCGCGGCATCAATTACGGCTCCAACAAAGTCCGCTACACCAGCATGGCGCCGGTGGGCTGCAAGCTGCGCATGCGCCTCAAGGTAAAAGCCGTGGAGATGCGCGCGGGCGCGTATCAGGTGGTCAACGAATGCACCATCGAGATCGACGGCCAGGAGCGCCCGGCCTGCGTGGCTGAAACGGTTTCGCTGCTCTATCCCGGCTGATGCTGACGCTGGTTGAGAGCCTTTCGCTCGCGGGCGATCGGACCAAGCAGAATGATGATGCGTGCGGACAAGTCCCCGGCGTTGCTTGGGTGATTGACGGCGCGACGGATTTGCACGATGCGCCGCTTACCGGCGCCGCCTCCGACGCAAGTTGGTTTGCGCTGGCGCTCAATAGCGCCTTACACGCGCACGCATACGCTGGCGGGGGTGAACGCGCGCTCCGCATCCAGACAAAACGAATTATCGAACGCAAACTCGCGCCGCCCTTCGCTGACCTCACGCACGGCAAAACCATTGAGCGCTGGCAAAGCCCGATCGCTTCCATGCTCATGCTCACTGAAACTCGAAGCGGTGTTGACGGCATAGACCTTGGCGACTGCCGCCTCGCCACGCTCGACGCTGAGGGGCGAGCAGCGCTTTTCGGCGGCCCCGAACAAGCCGCCGACGCCGAAACCGCCCTCGCCGCAGAGCAAACCGACGCGGACAAACCGTTGTTGCAGCGCGCCGCCACCATCGCACGCTTGCGAGAAATGCGCGCCGCGCTCAATCAACCGGGCGCGCATTGGACAGCATGCCTTGATCCGGCCTGCGCCGATCAAGCGCGCGGATGGGCGATTAAGCTTGCCCGCCCTGCGCATTTGCTGCTGATGACGGACGGCTTTTCCGCGCTTGTTGATCGTTATCGCGCCTATGATTCCGCCGGCCTCATGCGTGCGGCGCGCGATAAGGGCTTGCAGGAATTGGGGCGTGAACTGCGCGCGATCGAGGCGGCGGACGCCACCGGCGCCAAGCATCCGCGCTTCAAGCAAAGCGACGACGCAACCGCACTTTTGCTGCGGTTGACCTAGCTTGCCGCACCGCTAGCATCAGGCAGAACACCACCAAGGACTTTCCAAGGACATGAACCGCCGCGAAATTCTCCAAGCCAGCGCCGCGCTGCCGGTGCTTACGCTTTTGCCCGCTTGCGCCAGCACAACGTCAACCCCAACGGAAACCGCGCCCATGAGCCCTCAACCGCCCGTCGCCCGCCGGGATCCGAAAACGATCGAGCAATTGGGCCGCACGCGCACCGATGATTATCATTGGATGAAGGACGACAATTGGCAGGCGGTGATGCGCGATCCTTCGCTGCTGCGCGCCGATATCCGCGAGAACCTCGACGCCGAGAACGCCTATCGCGAAGCTTTGATGGCCGATACCGCGCCGCTGCAGGAGCGCATCTACGCGGAGCTGCGCGGGCGCACCAAGGAAGACGATTCCAGCGTGCCCGCGCCCGATGGGCCTTGGGAATATTACCGTCGCTTCGATGCGGGCGCACAGCACCCGATATATGCGCGCCGCCCGCGCGGCGCCGAGGGGCCCGAGCAGGTGCTGATCAATGTCGAGGATATGGCGCGGGGCAAAACCTTCTTCCGCGTGATTTCCGCCCAGCATGCGCCCGATCACGCGATGTTCGCCTACGCGGTCGATGAGCAAGGCTCGGAAATCTACACCGTGTACGTGAAGGATTTGGCCAGCGGGGAGACCCTCGGCGCCCCGATCGCCAATTGCACCGGCGATTTCACCTGGTCTCCCGATGGGCGGCTGATCTTCTGGACCTTCCGCGATGACAATGGCCGCCCGGCGAAGGTCTATCGCCGCCCCGCGCGCGGGGGCGAGGATGTGCTGGTCTATGACGAGCCGGACGACGGCTTCTTCATCGGCGTCGGCGTCACCGAAAGCCGCGACTTCATCACCATCACCGCCGGCAACAACAGCCAGAGCGAATTGCTGACCATCCCCGCGCGCATGCCCGAAGCGGCGCCGACTGTTTTCCATCCGCGCGAAGCTGAGCTGATGTATGCGCCCACGCACTGGAACGGGCGCTGGTACGTGCTGACCAATGCGGACGGGGCGGTCGATTTCAAGATCATGGTGTGCGACCCGGGGCGCACGTCCCGCTCCTATTGGGCCGATTTCACCCCGCACCGGGCCGGGCGCTACATCACCGGGCTTCACGCGACCAAGGATTATCTGGTGCGCAGCGAGCGCGAGAACGCGCTGCCGCGCATCATCGTGCGCCACGCAAGCGGGCAAGAGCACGCGATCGCGCTGGAGGAAGAAGCCTTCTCGCTCGAGACCGGGCCGGGCTACGAATACGACACCGCAACGCTGCGCTACGTGTACGATTCACCGGCCACGCCGATGCAATGGTACGATTACGACATGGGCGCGCGCACGCGCAGCTTGCGCAAGACGCAGGAAATCCCCTCCGGCCACAACGCGGCCGATTACGTGACGCGCCGGCTCTGGGCGAACGCCGAGGACGGCGCGCGCGTGCCGATCACGGTGCTGATGAAGCGCGGCACGCCGACGGACGGCAGCGCGCCGCTGTTCCTTTACGGCTATGGCTCCTACGGCATTTCGATGGACGCAGATTTTTCGATCCGGCGCTTCAGCCTGGTGGACCGCGGCTGGATTTACGCCATCGCGCATGTGCGCGGCGGGGCGGAAATGGGCTGGGGCTGGTTTCAGGACGGCAAACGCTTCAAGAAGAAAAACAGCTTCACCGATTTCGTGGCGTGCGCGGACAGCCTGATCGCGCAAGGCTATGCCCGCGCGGGCAATATCGTGTGCGAAGGCCGCTCGGCCGGGGGGCTGCTGATGGGCGCGATCCTCAATCTGCGGCCCGAGCTTTGGGCCGGCGTGATCGCGGGCGTGCCGTTTGTCGATGTGCTGAACACGATGAGCGACACCTCGCTGCCGCTGACCCCGCCCGAATGGCCCGAATGGGGCAATCCGCTGGAGGATGCGGAGGCCTACGATTACATCGCCTCCTATTGCCCTTATTCGAACATCGGACAGAAAGCCTATCCCGCCGTGCTGGCGACGGGCGGGCTGACCGATCCGCGCGTGACCTATTGGGAGCCGCAGAAATTCGTGGCGAAGCTGCGCCCGCACTCCACCAGCGGGCGCCCCGTGCTGCTGAAAATGAACATGGGCGCGGGCCATGCGGGCAGCGCCGGGCGCTTCGAATTCCTGCGCGAGCTGGCGCATGATTACGCGTTCGCGATCAAAGCGATTGGCGCCGAGGAAGCGGGCGGGGGCTTCTAGAGCGATTTCAGGCCGAGCGGAATCAGAACGGTCATCCCCCCTCGTCATTCCGGGGCAATGCGAAAGCATTGAGCCCGGAATGACGAGGGGTGTGTACGCTCAGTTTGAATCGTCTCGCTAAGCTTTGATGCCGAACCAGCGGGCGCGGTGGATGTCCTCGATGTTGTCCTCGTAGCCCGTGAGATCGGGATGCACGAGGTTGGTCGAGTTGATGAACACGCTCGGGCAGAGCGGGCATTCATCCA
>DAOMPU010000237.1:0-4638 GCA_035444925.1 Terricaulis sp.
GCGCCGATCTGTCTCGCCAAGGGCGTCGATGCGCTGGCGCAACGGATTCGCGAAGTGGCGGGCGAGCACGATATCCCCATCGTGGAAGATCCCCCGCTGGCGCGCGCGCTCTACGCCAGCGCCGAGATCGACGAACCTATCCCCAGGGAACATTACGAGGCTGTCGCGAAAGTGATCGGCTTCGTCATGCGGCTGGCGCGCAAGCGCGGGCGGCGCGGCTTATGAGGCTCTCATGGCAGACGGATTCACACCTCCCAATCGTGCTCCGAACGGCGAATCGCGGTCAATTGGCGGACCAACAGGCGCGCACATGACAGACCAAGCAGAAACTCCCACGCCGCGGAGCGGCGGGCGGCTCGATCCGCTGCAAATCCTGTTCTGGGTTTCGGTGATGCTCGGCGTCGCCGCCGCGGGCGTGGCGATCACGGCGGGGCCGACAGTGGGGCGCGCGGGCGCGATCCTGCTGGTGCTGATCGCCGCCTCGGGCATGGTGCTGTTCGTGTGGATGTCGCGCGGCGCGGGGCGGCGCTTTGGCGCGTTCCCGGAGCGCGGCGCGATTGCGGCGGCCACGTTCGCCAGCGGCAAGGCGGAGTTCGCGGCGCTTGATGCGCTGGATGAGGCGGCTTTGATCACCGATCGCGCGCTCTCGCCGCTGATCGCCAATCACGCCTATCTCACGCTCGCGGACGAAGCAGGCATGCTGGGCGGGGGCGATCGCCCGCCGGCTTTGAGCCGCCTGTTCGGGGCGGACCCGCTGCTCTCGGCGCCGATGTTTCGCCTCGCCAAAGCAGCCGGACAAGGGCTTTCGCGCCGCGAGGAATTGCCGCCTACCTCGATCCTCGGCGGCAAGCCGGTGCGTTATGAAGCCAGCGTCGGCGCGATGAGCGGCGGCTACGTGCTGTGGCGCTTGCGCGAAATCAGCCTGGGCGCGGGCGCCGAAGGCGATGCGGAAGCGCGCACTTTGTTTGTGGACGATGCGCCGGTCGGCTTTTTCGCCGCGCGCGTCGATGGCTCCATCATCTACATGAACCGCGCGCTGCGCGCCGTGCTGGGCGTGGGCGACGATCCCGCGCTTTTGCGCGTGAAGGACGTGATCAAGGAAGATTCCGCGCGCGTGCTGCGCAAGGATCGCCGCGGCTTTGGCCCCACGCGCACGCGCGTTACGCTGCGCGCCCGCGACGGGGTCGAGAGCCAAGCCTCGGTGCTGAGCTTCTGGCCGGCCGAGGAAGCCGATGGCGCCGCGCGCGTGCTGGTGTTCTTCTCCGAAGCGGAAACGCCGGAAACGCAGCCCCAGCCGCTGCGCGTGGACACCGCCGCCGCGGACGGCGTGTTCGCGCAGGCGCCGTTTGGCGCGGCCGTGCTCGATTGCACCGATCCGGCCTCGGCCGCGCTGCTCGATAGCAATGGCGCGCTGATGGAAATGACGCAAGGGCGCGCCACGCCCGGCGCGGCTTTCGCCGATCTGTTCACCGCCGCCGAGGCCCCGCCGCGCTGGCGCAGAATCTGCGCCAGGCTATCAACGAGCCGGTGGAGCTGATGCTGGCTGCCACGCCGCCGATCGCGGCGCACGTGCATTTCGCGCGCGGCCCCGATGGGCGCGGGCTTGCTTACGTGATGAACGTTAGCGAGCAGCGCGAATTGCAAACGCGCCTAGCCCAATCGGAAAAGATGCGCGAGATCGGCGAACTCGCCGCCGGCGTCGCGCACGATTTCAACAATTTGCTGCAAGTGGTGATGCAGACGTGCTCCACGCTGCTGCGCCGCCACCCGGTGGGCGACGCCGATTACCCGATGCTGCGCGAAATCTCCGATCACGCCGTGACGGCCAAGGAGCTTTCGGAAATGCTGCGCGCCTATGCGCGCCAGCAAACCTTCGCGCGCGAAGTGTTTGATGTGGGCGATTTCGTCGGCGCGCGCCAGGAGCTGATCCGCCGCATCGTCGGCGCCTCGATCCAGTACGAAGTGCGCCATGGGCGCGATCTGCCGTACGTGAAGGTGGATAAAACCCAGCTCGAGCGGGTGCTCGTCAACCTCGCCACCAATGCGCGCGATGCGATGACGCCGAAGGATTCCCCGATCCCGAAGGACGGCAAGCTCACCATGCGCACCTCGACGGTGAGCGCGGAAACCGCGCGTGGCTTCGGCCATAACCCGATCGAGGACGGCCAATATGTAATGATCGAGGTGGAAGACACCGGCTCTGGCATCAAGCCCGAGCACGCGGCCAAAATCTTCCGCCCCTATCACTCCACCAAAGAAGCCGGGAAGGGCACGGGCCTGGGCCTGGCCACCTCCTACGGCATCATCAAGCAATCGGGCGGCTACATCTTCTTCACCTCGAAGCTAGGCCACGGCACGACCTTCCGCATCTTCTTGCCGGCGTATGATCCCACGCCCGAAGAGCTGGAAGAAATCGCCGCCAAGGAGCGCGCGCTGCTGAAGCCGGCGACCAAGGATGTCGCCGGGCGCGGGCGCATTCTTTTCGTTGAAGACCAAACCGCGGTGCGCCGCTCCAGCGTGCGCAACCTGAAGGAATGCGGCTACGATGTGGACGAGGCCGAGAACGGCGAAGAAGCGCTCGAAGTGCTGGCGAAAAATCCCGGCGCGTATGACGTGATCATCTCCGACGTCTCGATGCCGATCATGACCGGGCCGGAGATGCTGCAGGAAGCCGATCCGAAAATGATCGGCGCCGCCAAAGTGCTCTTCCTCTCCGGCTACGCGCCGGAAAGCTTCAGCCACATGCTGGAAGAATACCCGGTGCATTATATGAGCAAGCCGGTGACGATGGAGCAGCTGGTAGGCCGGCTGAAGGAGCTGCTGGCGGCGGCTTAGGAGACTGACATTGGGAGCGTGGGCCATCATTCTCGGCGCGCTGATCGTCCTGTTCGGGATCGCAATGCCATCTGGCGCGGGGACCGCGAACCTCGACGTCATGAATTTTAAGACGAACTTGGTCGTGTTGGGCGCGGCGCTGTTTCTCGCGGGGGTGGTCCAGGATGCGGCGTCCCACATCGTAAAGGCGCTGAGAGAACTCGCCAAAGCTAAGCCTTGAGAGCGCCGCATTTTTGTGCTACATAAGTAGCACATGGAATTCGTCACCCTCCGACGCGCCGGCGGCTCGCTGGTTTTGACCATCCCGAAGGCGCATGCGCGCGCGTTGGGTTTGGCGGAAGGCGCGCGGATCGGGGTCAGCGTTAAAGGCGACAAACTGGTGGCCGATCCGGCCATAGCCTCGCCGCCGCGCTATCGGCTGGACGCATTGCTCGCGCAGTGCGACGCCAAGGCGCCGTTGTCTGAGGAGGACGAGGCGTGGCTCAGCGATCGGCCCGTGGGCGGCGAACGCATCTGATCGAACGCGGCGATATCGTCGTCGTCGAACTCGATCCCACCGCAGGCCACGAGCAGCGTGGCCGCCGGCCGGTGATTGTGATCACACCGGCGCCCTTCAACGCATTGGGGCTGGCGTTGGTCGCGCCGATCACGTCGGGCGGGGGCTTTGCACGCCATCGCGGCTTCGCCGTAGAGCTGGCGGGGGCGAAAACCAGCGGCGTCATCCTCTGCAATCAATTGCGCACGCTTGATCTCACAGCGCGGGGCGCCCGTTTCGTGGAGCGCGCGCCCGCTGGCGTGGTGGAAGATATGCTTGCGCGCATCAGGACGCTGGTTGACTAAGGAGCGCGCGCCAGCTCGAGCGCTAGCCCGCCGCCGAAAAATCGAAGTCCGGCTTCTCTGCGCTCGGCCGGCGCGCGGCGAGGATGATCAGCTTTTCGCTGGGCGGATACACCACCACGCCGCCATCGGCATTGGTGAGCAGCACCATGTTCGGATCGGCGCGCTGCGGGCCCGCGGGGCGCATCAAAGCGGCGGTCTTCACGCGGAAGGAGGCCACCGATTCAAGCGTCGCCGGGCAGCCGCGAAGCGCGGGCGTCGGTGCGAGCGATGAAGCCATGGCCATCTCCTTCCGGGGAACATTAACGCTCAACCGCCGCGTTTGGGGAAGAGGGCGGACGCCGCGGAACTAGGGATGGGGCATTAGGGATTGTTAACGCACAGGCGATTGTGGGCGCCGAAATTCTTGCGCTGCGTGCATTTGTTCTTCTTGTGTTCCGGGAACAGAACGCGTACAAACGATTCCAGGCCGGATCACAGCAACAGCGGTGGCTTCGGGGCATGGACTCAAGGCAGGAGGGCGGGAAGATGGCTAAGCTGAAGCTTGTTGAGGCGGAAGTGGAAACGGACAAGCAGAAGGCTCTGGCCGCGGCTCTGAAGCAGATTGATAGCGCCTTTGGCAAAGGCTCTGTCATGCGCCTGGGCGAAAAGCCGAATGTCGAGATCGAGGCGATCTCCACCGGCTCGCTCTCGCTTGATATCGCGCTGGGCATTGGCGGCCTGCCGAAGGGCCGCATCGTTGAAATTTATGGCCCCGAAAGCTCGGGAAAAACCACGCTGGCGCTGCACGTGATCGCCGAAGCGCAGAAGAATGGCGGCGTGTGCGCCTTCGTGGACGCCGAGCACGCGCTCGACCCGATCTATGCCCGCAAGCTGGGTGTTGATCTGGACGACCTGCTGGTCTCGCAGCCCGACACGGGCGAGCAGGCGCTGGAAATTACCGACACTTTGGTGCGCTCGGGCGCG
>DAOMPU010000238.1:0-4583 GCA_035444925.1 Terricaulis sp.
GCCGGCGGTCCAAGGCTAGCCACGAGCCACGTACCCATAACGCAGATTGCTCGGCAGGCCGCCCTGCTGGCGATAGGCGGCTTTTTCCTGCGTCATCCGATCAGTGCGCCAAGCATTGCGGTCGGCTTCGCTCAGCCCATAAAGCCGCGCGTTGTTCTCGCCGAAGATCGCGCGTTTGACCGGCCCATCCGCCTCGCCCAAAGGCGCGAAGCCGTGCGCGGCTTGCATATCCTCCGGGATTTCCAGGCGGCGCAGCCCTTCGATCTGCCATTGCGGCGCGCCGGTCCATACCGCGTCCGTGCCCCAGCACACGCGCTCGGCGCCGAGGCCCTTGATCAAAGTGCCAATGATCGCCGCGCACACGTAGGGCTGCGAAATTAGAGTCTGCGCGAAAATCTGGCCGAGATCGGCATAGACGTTGGTCACGCCTTCGCGCGCCGGAATTGCGGCCAGATCGGTCACCCAATCGAGCCGCCCGGTGCGGGCGAATTGCTCATGCGCGCGCGCCGGATCGCCCAGCCGATACGCCGCGTGATAGATGATGAAATTGAGCTGCGGCCAATCCTTCGCCGCCTTGGCCACATCCTCCACCCGCGCATAGGGCGCCAGATGCGGGAAGCGCTCGTCGAGCGCATGGCTCCACAGGCCCTTGTGGACGCACACATTCTTGACGCCCGCGCGCGCCATCAGCTCGTAGCCGCGATAGGTCACGGCCTCATCGTCCATGCGCCAGGGATAGCGGGCGGTGTCTTTGTGGGTGTTGTCGCCCACCGTGTAGCCCTTCACGCTGTCGGGTCTGAGCTCCAGCGAAGCTTGCAGATGCTCCAGCCAGCCGGGCGCGCCGGGCGTGAAGATGGCGTGCGTCATCAGCCGCTTGGAGCCGGCCTCCCCATTCACGCGCGTGCGCGCCTCAGCCATCTGCGCGTTGGTGAGGAACCAATCCTCGGGAATATCCGAGGGCGCGGAGGAGATCAGCGCGATCTTGGTGTCGCTATCCATGAAAATTTCGCGGCGATAATTGGCGAACTTCAGATGCTCGATCGTCTGCTCGCCTTGCAGATCGGGGTTCCAACCTTCGCGGCCCACCGCGTTGCGCATCGCCGCAAAGCCCATGAGCCGGGTATCATCGCGCAGGAAATGCGTGTGCATATCCATGATGAATTGGCCAGAGAGCCCATCGGCGCGCGCCTGCGCCAGATCGGGATCGCGCGCTTCTTTTTCGTCGCCCGCGAAGGCGCAGCCATAGACGGCGTTCATCGCCACGAAGGCGGCGGCCATGCCCATCGGCGATTGGAAAAAGCGCCGGCGCGACATGCCGTGCCTGGGTGCGATCTCATCGGCCAAAGCATAGAGCCGCGCCTCCGCTTCGCGCTGCTGGCGCGTTTGCGGGATCGGGAAATATTCATCGCTCGAGACGATCTGCGTAGGCAGCGGGGTTTGCGGCAGCGCCTCTTCGGCGGCGGCAAGCTTGGCCTTATCCTCGTCGCTCAAAAATCGCATGGGCTCCTCCCTTTGGGGAGGCAGTAGGCAATAGGCAGTGGGCAATAGGCAACCAGAGTAAGACGGATACGCCTCTTGCTACTGCCTATTGCCCATTGCCTACTGCCCTCTCCTAGTGCGCCATCAGCACCGGCACGGTGGCCGCGCGCAGCATGTCTTTGGTCGCGCCGCCGAACACCAGATCGCGCAGGCGCGAATGCGCGTAGCCGCCCATGACGACCAGATCGGCGTTGAGCGCGGTGGCTTCTTCCAGGATCGCCAAAGCCGGCGGGCGCCCTGCGCCATCGACATTGCGTACCTCCGTCGCCAGGCCGCGGCGCGAGAGATGCGCGGCGATCTGCGTGCCCGGCTGATCGCCATGGCCGAACATTTTCGGCTTGGCGTCCACCGTCACCACCGTGACTTGATCGGCGCCCGCCAGCAGCGCCTGCGCTTCCGAGAGCGCGCGCGTGGCTTCGCGGCTGGCGTCCCACGCCACTACCACGCGCTTGCCGACCAATTCGCCCGTCCAGCCCGGCGGGGCGATCAAGGCCGGGCGGCCGGAGTGAAACAGCACGCCTTCGATGATTTCTTCGCGCAGATCGCCGCCGGGGCCGTCCCAGGGCCGCGTCATCACCGCGACATCCGCGTAGCGCGCATGCACGGCCGCGACGCGCCCCAGATCACGCGAAAGCGCTTCGGCGTCGCGCAATTCGAACTGGCGCCCAGCCTGCTTCAGCCGCGCGGCGACCTTCGCACGCTCCGCCTGCGCCTCCTGGCGCGCGCGGCCCAGCAACTCGGCCCATACGCCGGCGACGACCGTGGGCTCATACGCCAGCGGCTCATCTGGCAGCGGGGTCAAGAACGCGGCGGAGAGGTGGCAATCGCTGCACTGGCGCGCCAGCGCTTCGCCAAGCGCCATAGCGCCTTCATCGCCTTCGGCGTCGGATACGATGACGAGGATGTCTTTCCAGCTCATGGGCGCCTCGCGTGTCTAATATTAGTATAGGGCGCGCGTGCGCCGCGCGCCACAAAAGTTCCAGAACGCCGCGTCGCACCCTTGCCCCCGCCGCGCGGGGGCGCAAATCTCGTGCTTCGTGCAACCAACTCATGAATTGAGCCCCATGTTCCGCACCAACGCTTACATCGACCGACGCTGGCGCGCGGGCGGCGTGGCGTGAGCTTTGGTTTTGTCTATGTGCTCGGCAGCGTCAGCGGGGCGGCGCGGCGCACCTATGTGGGCTGGTGCCTCGATCTTGACGCGCGCCTCAAGCAGCACAATTCCGGCCGCGGCGCGCGCTCCACGCGCGGGCGCGCCTGGGTGCTGCTCTATGCCGAGCGCCACCCCACCCGCAACGACGCGATGGCCCGCGAATGGCGGCTCAAGCGCGAACGCCGCTTCCGCGCCGACCTCGCCGCCCTCCTGCCGATGGAAGAAACCTCGTGAGCAAACTCAATTTCGCCACCTATGACGTCTTCACCGACACGCGCTTGACCGGCAATCCGCTGGCCGTGGTGTTCGAGGCCGACGCGCTGAGCGATGCTGAAATGCAAGCCATCGCCCGCGAATTCAATCTCTCCGAGACCATCTTCGTGCGCCAGCCCAGCGTCGCACTGCACGAAGCCAGCGTGCGCATCTTCACGCCCGGCAAGGAGCTGCCCTTCGCCGGCCACCCCACCATAGGCTGCGCCATCGCGTTGGCCGAATTACGCCGCGCCGCCGGCCCGCGTGATCTTCTACTGGTGCTGGAAGAGCGCATCGGCCCGGTGCGCTGCGCGGTGAAGCTGGCCGATGAAGGCGCGAGTTTTGCGGAATTCACCGCGCCCAAACTGGCGGAGGCCTTGGGCGATGGCCCTGGCGTCACCGCCGCCGCGAAAGCTTTGGGGCTCAGCGCAAACGAGATCGGCTTTGACGACCACCAGCCGTCGTTGTTCTCCGCCGCGGTGCCGTTCGCGATGGTGCCTGTCGCCAGCATCGAGGCCCTGGGGCGCGCAAAACCAGTGAGCGCGGAAACCTCCGCCGCGCTGGGCGCGACCGAAGTGTTCGTTTACACGCGCGCGGAAGCCGGCGCGGCTTATAGCTTCCGTGCGCGCATGTTCGCGCCCGAGATCGGCATTGCCGAAGACCCCGCCACCGGCGGCGCCGCGGCCGCCTTCGCCGGCGTGATCGCCCGCTTTGAAGATTTGCCGGACGGCGCGCACGCGCTGCCCATCCTGCAAGGCGCGGAGATGGGCCGGCCCTCCTTGATCGGCCTTGAAGTTCAGATCGAAAACGCCGCGCTCGCGGCCGCACGCATCGCCGGCAAGGCGGTGAAGGTCAGCGAAGGGGCGCTGTTTTTGTAAGCGACCTATGCCGTTCGGCTTCAGCTTTCAGGCGCCGAAGCCCTGCTCTTCGCCCTGCTGGCCCAATTTAAACCGGCGCGAACTCGCTCGGCGCGAACGCGGCGATTTCTTCCTCTTCCGCCGCCAGCTCGAACGACGAGCAGCAGCGCGCGCAATAGGCGACGTCGCCAACGATGGTGCGGAAAGTAGAGCGGCGTCGCATCAGCGGCGTCTCGCAGGTCGGGCACGGCTCGCCGATTTTTTTCTCGAGCATGGAGCGCCTCCAAGACCTTCACATTGCCGACGCAATGGTGAACAGACCCTTTACCATGCGCTCATAACGCATGAGATGCGCATGGAGCGCCGCGCGGACGCGTTACCACACGCACTTGTGACGGCGCGCCGCTTCGTGTGCTGGCGCCTAAGATTTCTTCTTCGCGGGCTTCGGCGCCGCCAGGGCGTGCGCGGCTTTGAGCGCGGAGTGCAGCAGAGCTTCATCGGCGGCGCTCAAATCGCACACGGTGGCGCCGGCGCGGCCCCAGCCGCTGGGATGGGGGCGCATCACGGCCGGCGCCTGCTCGCAGAAGAATTCCTGCGTTGCGACGTCAAACATGAGGTTCACCTCAGCCACGCCCGGCGTCACCGTCGGCGGGGCGATCGACATGCAGCACTTCGCTGGCGCCTTCCAGCGCCAGCGCCAATTTGCGCACGCGGGCTTTGGTGACAGCCATCACATCGCCGTCATGCCGCCATCGACGACGAGCTCCGCGCCCGTCATGAAG
>DAOMPU010000239.1:0-4568 GCA_035444925.1 Terricaulis sp.
GCAGAACGCGGACCTGTTCGTCATCGGCATAATCTTCAATCCGCAGGGATCGCATGTCGGCGGCTCCCGTTAGTTTTCCACGGCCCTGAAGCCCACGTCGCTGAGTCGCAAGTCGGGGCTGAGCGCCCCCGAGCCGCCTTCGATCACGGGCCGGACCTTGCGGTGACTGCACCGCGCTTCGCCGTCGTCGTGACAATCATAAAGCCATTCGCCAATATCTCCGCCGCGCGGTCGCCACTGCGCCAGCGTGGGCAATTCGTAGGAATGGCCGGTGCGCGCTGACAGCCAGGCGAGATAGAGCCGGGCGTCGTCCCATGACACCTCGGTCGCGGGCGCGCCCGGGCGGCCGTTGAGGCGAAACGGACAGGCGCCTTCGTCGGCGCAGACATTCCATTCCGCGACTGTGACGAGACCGTAGTTTTCCACCGGCGCCTCCCGCGGCGTCGCGCAGGCGGAAAGCAGCAGCGCGGTCCCGAATGCGGCGACGGCGGATGCCGGACGCCATCGCGCCGGCGCGCGGCCCCTGGGATAAGAAAACAATCTGCTCATGGCGGCTATCGGAGTGGTGACGGGCGTGCGGATCAATACAGGATTTCATGCAATCACGCGCATCGTGGTTTGCGGGCGGTGACCTGGAGGCGCGCGACGGTTTCCGTGCAATTGGCCTTGCAATCACCCTACGCCGCCACGATGAAGCTCAGCCTGGATTGCTTTCGTTCGGGTTGGCCCGCGTTATCCGATGCACAGTCAGTTTGAGTCGGGAGAGAGTTGTTGTAGCGGAGGCGGCGCGGCCGAGAACAATGGCGGAACAAAATCCGGGGGTATTCCTGAGCCTGTTCTCGTTTCTGACCAAACGAGAGAACGAAAAAAGCTAGCATTTTCTGAAGCGCGAGCGTGGCGAAACCGGTAGACGCAGCGGACTTAAAATCCGTTCGCCGCAAGGCGGTGCGGGTTCAAGTCCCGCCGCTCGCACCAACAGGCTGGGGCTTTATGCGCGACGATCCCTCCGATGCGGCGCTGCGCGCGCGTCTCGCCCACCTCGCCGCCGCGCCCGACGGGACGCTGCTTCGCGTCGATCGCGGCGACTACGAAATCGTGTTGCTGAAAGAGGGGCGTGAGCTGCAGCTCTATTTCGCCGCGCCGAGCGCGCACGGCATGCAGCTCAGCGGGGTGATGTCGCGGATCGATCTCGGCGCGCCGCTGAAGCTGCTGGGGCTTTACACGCAGGCGATGCTGCTGGCGCTGCTCTGGGCGCCCGCGCCCACGCGCGTGTACGCGGCGGGCCTTGGCGGGGGGCGCGTGCCGCTGGTGCTGCATCATCTGCTTCCCGAAGCCGTAATCGACTCAACCGAGATCGATCCCGCCGTGGCCGAGATCGCGCAAACCCATTTCGCCCTCGCGCCCGATGCGCGTTTGCGCGTCCATATCGAGGATGGCGTCGATTTCCTCGAAACCCGCCGCGCGGAGGCGCCGTACGACATCATCCTGATCGATTGCTACGGCGGTGGCGCAACCATCCCTGATAAGTTCGCATCCGAGACCTTCTACGCGCTCTGCAAAGCGCGCCTTGCGCCCGGCGGCGTCGTGGCGGCGAATATCGATCCGCAAGATTCCGCGCTGCGTGAAAAGCTGGCGATTATCGCGCGCGCCTTTCCGCGCGCCATGCGCTTCAGATCCGGCCCGGCCAATGTCGTGTTCGGCGCCGAGGCGCCGCCTGATCTCACGCGGCTCAACGCGCTCGCGCAGCACTTCGCCGCCGCCGCGCCGCTCAAAGCCCTGGCCGCCAAGCTGAAACCGTTGGCTTAAGCCGCCAGTTCGAACGTCGCCCCGGCCGAAGCCGTTGGGGCCTGAAACACGATCACGCCATAGCGCGCCAGAAAGTCGATCACCGAATCGGCGGTGGCGCGGATATTGGCCAGGTACATGTATTCCGAAACGATCTCGCGCAATTGCTCGGGCGAGGCGGCGGTGCGCCCGTCCAGCTTGCGGCGCAAGAAGGCGCGGAGCTCTTGGGCGGTGTTCGGGGTTAGGATCGGGCCGAGCGTTTCTGCGAAGAACATCGGGCGCACTCCATCGCTGCGCGACTACCGTCAAGGTGGACTGATTCAGCGCCGGCGCCGCATGATTTCGCGATGATTACGCCTGAGTCGCTCCCCGTTCTTCCCAGCGCGCTGGACTATGCGGGCGTGGCCGTGTTCGCGCTGACCGGCGCGCTGGCCGCCGCGCGCGGGCGCCATGACATCATCACCTTCTGGTTCTTCGCCGTCGTCACCGGCGTCGGCGGGGGCACGCTGCGCGATCTCTTGATCGGCGCGCCTGTGTTCTGGGTGGGAGACCCGGCCTATCTCGGCATTGGCCTCGCGGCCGCGATCGCGGTCTGGTTTCTGGCGGCTTATGTGGAGCGCTCCAAGGCGCTGATCTGGCTCGATGCTGTGGGGCTGGCGATGTATGCGGTGATTGGCGCCGCCAAGGCGCTGTCGTTTGGGGTCAACCCGTTCGTGGCCGCCGCCATGGGCGTGCTGACGGCCACGTTCGGCGGCGTCATCCGCGATGTGCTGGCCCACCAGCCCTCCGTGCTCCTGAAGCGTGAAATCACCATTTCGCCCGCCATCGTCGCCGCTGGGGTCTTCCTCGCGCTCAACGCCGCGGGCGTGCCCGCGCTCTGGGCCGGGCTGATCGGCGCGCTGGCGGGTTTCGCCTTGCGGGCGGGGGCCATACATTATGGCTGGGCGTTGCCCTCGTTCGGAGACAAAAGTGGCGAAAGAGAAACTTGAGCTGGTTGAAGTCAGCCCGCGCGACGGGCTGCAGAACGAGCCGGAGGTCGTCTCCACCGCCAACAAGCTCGCGCTGATCGATCACATCCTGGCGGCGGGTTTCACGCGGCTCGAAGCCGGCAGCTTCGTGAACCCGAAGAAAGTCCCGCAAATGGCGGATGGGCCGGAGGTGTTCGCGAGCCTGCCGAAACAAAACGCCGCGACCTTCATCGCGCTCGCGCTTAATCTGCGCGGCGTGGAGCGCGCGCTGGAGGCCGGCGCGAAGGAAATCAATTACGTGTTCTGCGCGTCGGACGGGTTTTCTGTCCGCAACAACGGCGGCACGGTGGAAGAAACCTTCGCCGTCTGGCCCGATGTGGCCGCCACAGCGAAAGCGGGCGGCGCGCGCTTGAGCGCCACCATCTCCACCGCCTTCGGCTGCCCGTTCGACGGCGAAGTGCCGGTGGCGAACGTCGTGCGCGTTGCCGAACGCTGCGTTGGCCAAGAGATTTTCGAACTCGCGCTCGCCGACACGATCGGCGTCGGCGCGCCCAGCGACGTGCACGAGCGCTTCCGCGCCGTGAAAGCCGCGATCCCGAAACACATCCAGCTCCGCGCGCACTTCCACAACACGCGCAACACCGCGCTCGCCAACGCGGTGGCCGCGGTGGAGGAGGGCGTGCGCGTGCTGGACGGCTCGCTCGCCGGCATCGGCGGTTGCCCTTTCGCGCCAGGCGCGGCGGGGAATGTACCGACGGAAGACTTGGCCTATATGTTTGCGCGCATGGGGTTTGATACGGGCGTCGATTTAGATCGTGCGGTGGACGCCGCAAAATTCATCGGCGGCGTGCTGGGGCGCGCAACGCCAGGCATGGTGAGCCGCGCGCCGAAATGGCCGGCAAAAGTAAGTGCTTAAACCAGGCCCAATAAGGGCGACGCTCGCTTGGTTCTTAGCCGCCCTTGTCGGCGTCGTTGTCGGCATTCTAGGCGTGGCTCTAACAAACGCCATTGCCGACGGCGGCGCCTGGATATCGGCTGACTCTTTTATTTGGGTGTTCGTCACGTTCTATATCGGCGCGACGTTGTTTATCGCCCCAGTCTCTCTGGTGGTCATCTTTGTTGTGCGTGAAACCCGCATACGGCGTCCATGGGCGGATGCCGTTGGAGGTGCCGCCGCGGCGGTCGTCGGTTCGGTCTTGGCAGAGATCGTGGCCGGTGTTGCGCTAAGCGGGCATGCGAGTGCGAGCTTCACACTTGTGCCATTTGCACTTGTTGCAGGTTTGTTGGCGGGGCCAGTTTATTGGTGGTTGGCTGGCAAGCTCCGTCCGCCTTATGCGCGTTGAAAGCACGTCCTCCCCCGCGAGGGGGAGGTGGCGCGTGCGCTAGCACGCGACGGAGGGGGGGGCAGATGCTTTGGCGCTGGCGCCGCCCCCTTCCCGCAACGCCGGTTGAAAAAACTCGGAGCGCCGCGCGTTCAGCTGCAAACCCTCCCCGCAAGGGGGAGGAGAGTCGGTTGTTCAGCTGCCGCGCCTAGCCCCGCGCGCGATACGTCGCCACGCCCTGATCGGGCAGCCACAAGCCTGCCGGCGCTTCGCCCGTTTGCCAGAACACGTCGATCGGCATGCCCCCGCGCGGGGCCCAATAGCCGCCGATGCGCAGCCACGTCGGCGCGATGGCGTCCACGATCCGTTTGGCCACGCCCACCGTGCAATCCTCGTGGAAGGCGCCGTGATTGCGGAAGCTTTGCAGGAAGAGCTTGAGGCTCTTGCTCTCCACGATCCAATCGTTCGGCGCGTAATCGATCACCAGCACGCC
>DAOMPU010000240.1:0-4496 GCA_035444925.1 Terricaulis sp.
CCGGGCGCGATTCAATCGGCGCCGCGCGCGTGCTGGCCGGCGGGGGGGCGGTTTCAGCTGCCGACGCCGAGGCGGGCCCCGGCAGGATCGCCGCGGCGAGTTCGTTGCTCGAGGGGCCGCGGCTCTCGGTCGGGTCCGGCGTTGCGGCAGGGGGCGCTTCCGTGGCGGGCGCCTCCTCTAGCAAGGTCGGCGCGGGCGCGCTGATCGCGGGGAGGTTGTCAAAAACCGAGCGGCTGGGCCCTTGGCCGGCGCCCGAGAGCCAGGTCAGCCCGAGCGAAATCGCCAGAAACAGCCCGCCTGCGATGTAGGTCAGGCGCGCCAGCGCGTCGCTCGCGCCGCGCCCGCTCATCAGTGCGCCGCCACCGCCGCCGCCGATGCCCAGCGCCCCGCCCTCGGAGCGCTGCAAAAGCACAAGCCCGATCAAGCACACGCACACAAGCAAGTGGATGCTCAGGATGATCGTCTGCATTCTTATATCCTGTCCCGCGCCACGGCGCCGCTCCGCCCCAGATAGGCGCGCGCGAAACGCGCTCAATAGCCCCTCACGATAGAGAACGCCAGTGCGAACACCCGCGCGCTTACAGCGCGGCGGGGTGCGCTTTGATTATGGCCGAAAAATCAGCCGCCTTGAGCGCCGCCCGGCCCACCAGGGCGCCGTCCACGCCATCCACCGCGAAAATCTCCCCGGCGTTTTTCGGGTTCACCGATCCCCCGTAAAGAACGCGCACCCCATCGGCGCCCGCGCCGTAGCGTGAAATAAGTTCGTTGCGCACGAGGGAGTGGATTTCAGCGATTTCCGCTAAGGTCGGCGTGCGTGAGCCTCCGATCGCCCATACGGGCTCGTAAGCCACGACCAAGCGGTCGGCGCCCGCGGGCGTGCTGGCGCGCACCTGCGCGGCCACCACCGCGCCTGCCTGGCCGGCATCCCGTTGCGCCTGAGTTTCCCCCACGCAGACAATGGGCGTGAGCCCCGCCGCCTGCGCGGCTTCGGCCTTCTGGCGCACCGTCTCGTCGGTTTCGCCAAACAAGCTGCGCCGCTCGGAATGCCCAACGATGACATACTGGGCGCCCACATCGGCCAGCATGCCTGCACTCACCTCCCCCGTGCGCGCCGCATCCGCGGCCGCAGGGCTGCAATCTTGGGCGCCGACCAGCACCGCCCCGCCCGCGACGGCCGCCAGAGCGGCCTCCAAATAGGGCGCTGGAGGGCAGATCAATACATCCAGCCGCTTCAGGGCCTCGCCCGCCGCGCTTTCCAAGGCAGCGGCCTCCGCCAGATCGGCGCGGCGGCCGTGCATTTTCCAATTTCCAGCGATCAGCGGCTTGCGCGCGGCCATTCGTCCACCCCTCTTCGTCTTGCTTCCGCCCAGGTATCGGGCGATGGCCCCCGCCGATTGCTCTGGCGAGGGGCGGTCACTACAGTCCCGCGCCTTCACCTATCGGACCAGCCCATGATCTTACAATTCCGGAAGTTCTCTAAGAGCATCTTCGCGGCCATCATTTTGGGCCTCGTGGGCCTGGCCATGGTGCTCTGGCTCCCGAGCGGGCAATTCAGCACGCTGGTTTCGACCGATCTGGTGAAGGTCGGCGATTACACCGTCACGCCTCAGCAGCTGACGCGCGATCTGCAGCGCCAGCTCCGCTCCCGGCGCGAGCAAACCGGCGAGATCATCGCGCAGCAGGATGCGATCGACGCGGGGCTGCACAACCAATTGCTCGACGCGCTCACCACGCAGCTTTCGGTGCTGGCCTATGCCGACAAGGTCGGCGTGTCCGCCAGCGACCGACAGGTAGGCGAAGCGATCCGCGCCATTCCGCAGGTGAGCAATCCCGTCACCGGGCAGTTTGACCAAGCTTCCTATGGCGCCTTCCTGCGCCAGATCGAGTACGGGCAAACCGAATTTGAATCCATGGTGCGCGGCGATTTCACCACGCAATTGCTGACCCAATCGCTGCTGGCGGGCGCGCGCTCGCCTTCCAGCTACGGCGCGCTCATGCTGGCGTACCAGACTGAGCGGCGCACGGTGTCGATCGCGGAATTGCCGGCGACGGCGGCAGGGCCGGTCGCGGCGCCGACGGACGAGCAAATCCAAGCCTTCTACAACGAGCGCGTTTCTGCGCTGCGCGTCCCCGAATTCCGGGTTCTTACCTTCGCGATCGCCCGCACCGAGGATTTTGTCGCGCGCGCCAACATCGACCCGGCGGAGCTTGAGCAAGAAGTCGAGGCCAACCGCGCAGCCGCGGCTGCGCCAGAGCGGCGCTCCTACGTGCGCCTCACCGCACAGAACGAGGCCCAGGCCAACGAAATCGCCCAAAGGCTCAATGCCGGTGAGGCGCCGGCGGCAATCGCCGCCGCGCTCGGCGTGCAGACCGCGAGCGGCGATCAGCAAACCCGCGCAGACGTGCTTGACGAGGCGGTGGCCGAAGCGGTGTTCAGCACCGAAGCCGGCGCGCCGGCGCGCGTGGCGCGTGGGCGCTTGAGCCCGTTTGTCGTGGTGCGGGTGAGCCAAGTTATTGCGCCTCCGCCGGTCGATATGGCGGCGCTGCGCGAGCAGGTCCGCACGTCGATGGCGATGGAGCAAGCGGCCGATTTGTTGAACACAGCCATCGGCGCGTTCGAGGAAGCACGTTCGGCCGGCGCCAGCGTCGCTGATGCAGCCCGCCAGCACGGCCTCACCGCGCTCACCACCCCGCCGATCACGGCTCAAGGCGTTACCCAGCAGGGCGCGCCGCTGGAGGCGTTGCAATCTCTCCAAGAGCCTTTGCGCTCGGCGTTTGAGCTTGGCGAAGGCGAAGCCACCGACTTTCTGCCATTCGACGGCGGCGACGTGATCGTTTCCGTTGATCGCGTCATTCCTGAAAGCGTGCGTCCCCTTGAGGAGGTGCGCGACGCCCTGGTGCTCGGCTGGACCAATCGCGAGCGCGAACGCCTGCTGCAAGAGCGCGGTGCGGCTGTGGTTCAGGCGATCCGCGACGGCGCCAGCTTGGCGGATGCAGCGCGCGCCAACCGCATGAATTTGGTGGTGCGCTCCCAAGCGCTGGATCGGCGCGAGGCAAGCCAAATTCCCGCACGCGGACTGGCCAACCTCATCTTTCAATCGCGCCAGGGCGAGGCGGTGAGCGATATGCGCGCCGATGGCGGCGCGCTTTTGTTCGCCGTGGTCGAGAATATCGAACGCACCAATCCCGCTGATGCGCCGCAATTGGTGGAGCAAGTGCGAGAGAGCGATAGCCGCGTGCTGACCAACGCGATTTCGGAAGCGCTTGCCGCCGAGATCGTGGAACGCATGCGCCCGCGCCGCAATCAGCGCCTGATTGACCGCAGCTTCCCTCCCAGCTCCGCCAGCAACGAATGAGCGCGATCGAGTTCGCGCCAGCAAAGCACGATTTCGCCCGCGCCTACGAGAGCGGCGGCGCGGTCGTATGGGCGCGGGTCGTCAGCGACCTTGAGACCCCTATTTCGGCGCTGCTGAAACTGGGCCCCGAAAAGCCGGGGGCGTTTTTGCTGGAGAGCGTGCAAGGCGGCGATTTCCGCGGCCGCTATTCGTTTATCGGCCTCAAGCCCGATCTGGTTTGGCGGGTGAGAGACGGGCGCGCGGAAATCAGCCGCGGCGGCTTTGCCGATGGCGCTTTCCGGCCCCAACGCGAAGCGCCGCTCAAGAGCTTGCGCAAAGTGCTGGCCCGATCGGCGCTCGCGCTTCCCGCCCCGCTTCCGCCTATGGCCGCCGGCCTGTTCGGCTATCTGGGCTACGACATCGTACGCCAGGTGGAGAAATTGGCGGAAGCAGCGCCAGATCCGATCGGCGCGCCCGAGGCCATCCTGATGCGCCCCACCGTGGTGGCGGTGTTCGACAACGTGACCGGCGAGATCACGCTGGTGACGCCCGCGCGCAAGCGCGGCCAGCAAAGCGCCGAACAGGCCTGGGCCGCTGCACAGAAGCGCTTGCATGAGGTGCTGCGTACGCTCGCGCGTCCGCTGCGGCGCAGCCTTGCGCCCGCCAAGGCGCCTGCCGGCCCGCCCGCGCCGCAGGCCAATTTCACCCCGGACGCCTACCGAGCCGTGGTCGAGCGCTGCAAGGAATATGCGCGCGCGGGCGATGTGTTTCAGGTCGTGCCCAGCCAGCGCTTCAGCGCACCGTTCAGTTTGAGCCCGTTTGCGCTCTATCGCTCGCTGCGCCGGCTCAATCCCTCGCCCTTCCTTTATTATCTAAACTTTGCCGATATGGCCGTTGTGGGCTCGAGCCCCGAAATCCTCGTGCGCAAGCGCGGCGACACCATCACCATTCGCCCCATCGCCGGCACGCGCCCGCGCGGCGCCACGCCGGCGGAAGATCATGCGCTTGAGGAAGAATTGCTGGCCGATCCGAAGGAGCGCGCTGAGCACCTCATGCTCGTCGATCTCGCGCGCAACGATCTCGGCCGCGTGGCCAGGCGCGGGGGTGAAAGCGGCAACGCCGCCGCCGCCAGCGCCGGCTCCAAGCACGTGCGCGTGACCG
>DAOMPU010000241.1:0-4464 GCA_035444925.1 Terricaulis sp.
ACAGCGCGCTGGAATGCAGCGAACGAGATCGCGCCGATGCCGATGAGCGCGGCAAGCAGAGCAAAGACTCCGACAACGAAATGCCACGTGCGCGTGCCGACGCGGCGATCCTCGATGCCTTGGCGGGGATCTAACGCGGGCAGGCCAGCGGCTTTCTGATCGTGGAGGCGGGGGATCTCGGCTCCACCGCAGAGCTCGTCAAGAAATTCAACGACGCCAAGGCCGCCGCCGCCATCGCCTTCTACGAAGAAACCGCGGCCGAGCGCGCCAGCTTCGCCAAAGCCGCCGCGAAGGACGCAGGTTTGCGTTTCGAGCGCGATGCGGAAGAGGCGTTCCTCGCCGCCCTGCCCGCCGACCGCGGGCCCGCCGCGCGCGAGATCGAAAAGCTCGCGCTTTACGCGCACCAATTGGATCGCCCCATCGGCGCCGACGATCTCACCGCGCTGCTGGCCGACGAGGGCGAGAGCGCGCTGGACGCGGCTTCGCTGGCCGCCGCGCAAGGGCGCGCCGCGCAAGCGGTGGAGGCGTTGGCGCGCATCGAGGGGCTTTCCGGCGTTTCGGCGCTGCGCGCGCTGCTGCGGCGCCTCCATCAATTGCGCGAGCTGCGCGCGATGATCGACAGCGGCGTCAGCGCAGGCGATGCGGTCGCCAAGATGCGCCCGCCGGTGTTCTGGAAAGAGCGCGACGCGGTCGCCGCCCAGGCCCGGCTCTGGACCGCCAAGAAACTCAACGCCGCCTATGACGTGCTCTGGAGCGCGGAGCTGCGCAGCAAAACCGCCGGCGCGCCCCAAGACCTGATCGCCGCCGACGCCTATCGCGGCGTGGCGAAGCTGGTGGGAAGCTAGCGCTCGACGCCGCCCCCGGCTTGCGCTTCATTACGCGCCGCCGGGGAGCCCCATGACCACAGCCAGCGATTTGCCGAAACACCATCGCGCGACCGCGAAGGAGAAGCTCGTCATCGGCGCCTCTTCGCTGGGCACCGTGTTCGAGTGGTACGATTTCTATCTCTACGGCTCGCTCGCGGTTTACATCTCGGCGCACTTCTTCTCCGGCGTCAACGAAACCACCGGCTTCATCTTCGCGCTGGCCGCGTTCGCGGCGGGGTTTGCGGTGCGCCCGTTCGGCGCGCTGGTGTTTGGGCGCATCGGCGACATCGTGGGGCGCAAGAACACGTTTCTCGTCACCATGGCGATCATGGGCGTCTCCACCTTCGTCGTGGGGCTGTTGCCGGGCTATGACCAGATCGGCGTCGCCGCGCCGATCCTGCTGGTGCTGATGCGTTTGCTGCAAGGCTTGGCGCTGGGCGGGGAGTATGGCGGGGCCGCCACCTACGTGGCCGAACACGCGCCGGATAACAAACGCGGGCTCTATACGAGCTGGATTCAAACCACGGCGACGCTCGGGCTTTTCATGTCGCTGATCGTCATCATGGCGACGCGCGCGCTGATGCCGGCGGAGGATTTCGCCGAGTGGGGCTGGCGCATCCCGTTCCTGGCCTCGATCGTGCTGCTGGCGATTTCGATCTGGATCCGGCTGCAGCTGAACGAAAGCCCGGTGTTTCAGAAGATGAAGGAGGAGGGCAAAACCTCCGCGAAACCGCTGGCGGAATCGTTTGCGCGCTGGGGCAACGCCAAGCTCGTGCTGCTCGCCCTCTTCGGCGCCGTCGCCGGCCAGGCCGTGGTTTGGTACACGGGGCAATTCTACGCGCTCTTCTTCCTCGAGCGCATGGTCAAGGTGGACGGGCTCACCGCCAACACGTTGATCGCCATCGCGCTCGCCATCGGCACGCCCTTCTTCATCCTGTTCGGCTGGCTTTCCGACAAGATCGGCAGGAAGCCCATCATCATGGCCGGCTGCGCGCTGGCCGCGCTGACGTATTTTCCGCTGTTCAATGCATTGACCGAAGCGGCCAATCCCGCGCTGGCGCACGCGCAGCGCACCGCGCCTGTGGTGGTGCGCGCTAACGCCGATACGTGCTCGGTGCAGTTCGATCCGGTCGGCCGCAATCGCTACGACCAGGAGGGCTGCGACCTCGCCATCTCCTACCTCGCGCGCGCCGGTGTGAACTACACCAAGGAGCCCGCCCCGATCGGCGTGCCGGCCGAAGTGCGCGTGGGCGATCAAACCCTGATCGCCCCCACGCCGCGCCGTTTGCCCGAAAGTGAACGCGCCGGCGTGATCGAGCAATTTCAAGCCGAGCTGCGCGCCGCACTCGATGCGCATGGCTACCCGCGCGCCGCCGCGGATGCGGAGATCAACAAGCCGCTCGTGGTCGCGATCCTCGCGCTGCTGGTGATCTACGTGACCATGGTGTATGGCCCGATCGCGGCGATGCTGGTGGAGCTGTTCCCCACGCGCATCCGCTATACCTCGATGAGCCTGCCTTATCATATCGGCAATGGCTGGTTCGGCGGCTTTCTGCCCACCACCGCCTTCGCCATCGTGGCGGCCACCGGCAATATCTATAACGGCCTCTGGTATCCGATCGTCATCGCGCTGATGACGCTGGTGATCGGCGTGTTGTTTCTGCCGGAAACCTATAAGCGCAATATCGACGCTTAAGCCGCCGCGCGTTCCGGCGCGCCGTCGAACATCGCGACCAGCTCCCGGCGCACGCGCGCAGGATCTTCCAGCATGCAGATCGCCTTGCGCTGTTCGCGCGCGCTCGCGCCGAACACGGCGTCGATCGTCCAGGCGATGTGCTTGCGCGCGATGCGCAGGCCCAGCCCCGTATCGTAAAATGCGAGCGTGTCTTCATAGAGCGCGAGCAAAGACGCCAGCAGCCGCCCCGGCGCGGGCGGCGCAACCTCCCCGCCCTCTTTCAGCGCGCGCTCAATCGCGCCCGGCAGCCACGGCTTGCCCTGCGCCGCGCGGCCGATCATGACGCCCGCCGCGCCTGACAGCGCCAGCGCGCGCCGCGCATCGGCCGCGCTGGCAATATCGCCATTGGCGACCACTGGAATCTGCACCGCCGCCACCACCGGCGCGATCGCCGCCCAATCGGCCGCGCCGGTGAAAAACTGGCTGCGCGTGCGCCCATGGATCGTGATCATGCGCACGCCCGCCGCTTCCGCGCGTTGCGCGAGCTCCGCCGCATTGAGGCTTTGCGCATCCCAGCCCAGGCGCATCTTCAGCGTCACCGGCAGCTTAGTCGCCGCGACCGTAGCTTCGATCAGGCGCAACGCCGTTTCCGGATCGCGCATCAGCGCCGAGCCGCAAAGGCCCGACGTCACGCTCTTGGCCGGGCAACCCATGTTGATGTCGATCACATCAGCGCCCGCCGCTTCGGCCAGCCGCGCGCCTTCGGCCATCCAGTGCGGCTCGCGCCCGGCGAGTTGCACCACAAGCGGAGAGATGACTCCGGCCCCCGCCGCGCGGCGCACCATGTCGATCCGCGCGCGCGCCAGCTGATCGGAGGCCACCATCTCCGACACGCAATAGCGCCCGCCAAACGCCTTCACCTGGCGGCGGAACGGAATGTCCGTCACCCCCGCCATCGGCGCGAGCGAAACCAAAGGAGGCGCCGCAATCAAATCCATCCCGCGCGGCTTAGCGCAAAGCGGCGCCGGCGCAAACCGCCTACGCCAGCGCGGCGCGGCGGCTTTTCGCCGAGAGCAGACGTTGCCTTCAAACCTAATGGGCCTCTGTCGGCGCATTGGAATCACGAAGCTCCACATCCTCCCGGCTGATAGGAAAACGCACCCCGCGTTGCACAAGCAGAGCAATCGCTCGCTGACGGGCGGCTTCTGCCTCCGGTCCAAGCGCCGGGATAGGAAATCGCGATTCACGCATTCCCGGGATTTCTGCGCGGAGTTGTAGCCAGAAGCCGAGGTAGGTGAGGTCGTGCGAATAACCGCGATTCAACAGTTCGATCACTCTGTCGAAGTCGTTAATTGTCGCTGCGAACGTCGCGATGGTCCCCCGCCCGCCATCGAAGGTGGCTTCGGCATTTGCGCCAGCATCAAGCAGCGTTTCCCAATTTTCCCACGCCGCCCTTCCGCCCCCGGCGGACTCCCAGGAGCGCGCATGTTGGTACGCCCGCCTCAGCGCGGTGTATCCGCCGACTTCTGAGACTGCATTCGGATTTCCCCCATTCTGCAGGAGGAGTCGGAGAATCAGCGGATTTCTCGCGTCTGCCGCCGCGGCGAGGATAGGCGTCAGTCCCACACGCCCGCCCGTGCTTTGGTTGGGGTCTGCTCCCGCGCGCAGCAACGCCTCAACCCCGCGCGAATTCTCACAATCGACTGCCCACAGGAGTGGCGTGACGCGACCACCGAGTTCGTCAAAACCAACGCTGATTGAATTTGGATCGACCCCATCAGCGACCGCCGCGTTGACGGCGGCCACATCCCCGGCGCACGCCGCCTCCGCTAGCGCAGCGACGCGCGGCTCCCCGAACAACTCAATCGCGGTCGCGCCAAGCATTCGGTTGGAATGGTACGCAGGCGGACTGACGCATCCGCC
>DAOMPU010000242.1:0-4437 GCA_035444925.1 Terricaulis sp.
CGCGCGTCCCCTCGCGGGCGCCACGATGGCCAAGATTGCTTACCAAGAAGTTGTTGCGGGCGCGTAGCAAACGCTACGAAGTGCGCAATCGAATTGGTGGGCCCGGCAGGACTCGAACCTGCAACCAGACCGTTATGAGCGGCCGGCTCTAACCATTGAGCTACAGGCCCTTAAAAGGGCGGTCCGATGTGCGGGCGCGCGCGGGCGGCGTCAAGCCTTCGGGTCCGCGCCATCGCCGCGCGCATAGCCCACGATCGCGGCGCGCACGAAATCGTCGAAATTGATCGCATCCAGCTCCGCCGGATGGGGCGCCCAAGGCGGGCCGTCGAGCATCTGCACCGTGATTTCCGGGCGCTTGGCGCCGCGCTTGCGCTTCAAGGCGTGCGCGGCCTCCTTGGCCACCCATTCCGATTTCGCCGCCGCCTGAGACCAGCACAGATGGAAAAGATCGGCGCGCTCGATCTCTTTCCTCAAACGCGGGCTCCATTCCTCGCCGGATTTGAGCCCGGTGCGATCCCAAAAATGCTGCACGCCCGCCATCTGATATGCGGTGGCGATCACCGAAACGGTTTCCCGGTCCGCGCTGGAATAGGAGATGAACACGCGCTTGTGGCGCGTCAGGCGCACTTCGGCGGGATCGGCGGCCTTGGCGCTTGCATGGATCGGCCGCGTGAACGCCAGCACGCCGATCTGCGCATCGTCCACGAACACGCGCGCCAGAAACACCGCTTGCTTCGCATCGCCGTCAGCTTCGACCGGGAAGGCGAAATCGATCGGCTCGCCGGCCCAGGCGCGGCGCTGCAGCGCACCTTCGCATTGTGCGCCATGCACTTCCAAAGCGATGCCGACATTGGCGCCGATCGCGATGTCGCCGATCGAGATGCCTTGCGGCGCCGGGCGCGCGTTCGGATCGATTTTCTTGGCCGCCTTGATCACCTCGCGCGCTTGGCTGGGCTGATGGATCACCACGCGCACCAATTCAGGCGTGCCGCGGCGCAGTTTCTTTGGCGCGAAGGCGGTGGCATCGGCCGGGGCGGTTTCACGCCGCTTGCGGGCGGGCGCCGGGGCGGGCGCTGCGTGCTCCGGCGCGATCGGGGTGAACTCGGCCTCGTCGCCGCTCGGCGCTTCGGGCGCGGCGGAGGCGGGCGGCGGCTCGGGCGCTGCTTCTTCCGGCTCGGGCGGCGCGCTTTCTGGCGCGGCCTCGCGGCGCGTGATGGCGCGGCTTTGTTCGGGCGCGGGTTCGGGTTCGGCCGGCGCTGGCGCCGGAATTGGATCAGGCTTGGCCACGCGGCCCAGCAAATCGCTGAGGCTGCCGCCGCTTTGCGGCTCCGGCGCGGGCGGCGGCGCAGCCGGCGGCGGCGCGTTGGGATCGGGCTTGGCGACCTGGCGCAGCAGATCGTCCAACGGCCCACTCGACACAGGCGGCGGTCCTGGCGGCGGCGGCGCAACTGGCGGCGGCGGGTTCGGATCTGGCTTGGCGACACGGCCAAGCAGATCGCTGAGCGGGCCGCTCGGCGCAGACGGCGCGGGAGGCGCCGGCGCCGGCGCCGGCGGCGCGCTCTCGCGCCGGCGCGCCGCGCGGGCGCGTGCGTCCTCCAGCAGCATCGCCGGCCATTGCGAAGGCAGAAACGCAAACGGCGCATG
Organism: Terricaulis sp.; assembly: GCA_035444925.1. Lineage (GTDB taxonomy): Bacteria > Pseudomonadota > Alphaproteobacteria > Caulobacterales > Aquidulcibacteraceae > Vitreimonas. The sequence continues at coordinate 1,645 of DAOMPU010000242.1, forward strand.
CGCGCTGCGATCGGCCAGGATCAGCTGCGGCGTCGTCAAGCGCGCCGCCAATGCGCGCATCAGCGCCATGAAATCGGCGTCTTGCGCGGCCGCGGCGCTGATCAGCAGCCCCACATTGGCCGCCCCCTCCAGCGCGTCGCCCAGCGCGCGGACATCCCGAACGGTGCGGGCGTCGATCACATCGAGGCCAAAGCCCGGGGCGATCTCATGCGCCGCCGCAAGGTCCGCCCCAGACGCCAGCAGATAGCCGTTAGACAAAAAATGTGCTCCGCCGCTTCGAACGAGATGGGCTAGGGTGCGCCGGAGGCTGGGGAAAAGGCAAGGCTTTACCGCGCTTTCGCGCGGGCGCGCTTTTTCCTATGCTGCACCGGGCCCGGAGGGAGAAATTGATGCGCACGTTTATCGCCGCCCTTGGCGCGGCCTTGCTGGCTGCGTGCCAAACGCCATGTCCGGCGCCCCAGGCGGCGAGCCGGCAGGTTCGCCTCGTTTGCGAGGACGGGGCCAGTTTGCGTGTCACCTTCACCAGTTCGCCCGATGTCGCGCTCGTTGAGGAAGATGGCTACACCGCGGTTTCGCTTCCTGCGCGCATCTCCGGTTCGGGCTACCGCTACACGGATGACGAGTCGGAATTGAGTTCGCAGGGCATGGAAGTGCTGTGGACACGCGCCGGCGCGATCGAAACCACCTGCCGCGAAACACCGTGAAAGCTCTGAGAAAGGTGTCTGTGATGAAGCTGGCAAAATGCGCCGCCGCGGCATGCGCTCTGGTGTTCGCCGCGATGTTCAGCGTCGCCGCGCATGCGCAAACGCCCCCGCCAGTTGAGGCCTATGGGCGCTTGCCCGCCGTGAGCGATGTCGCCATTTCGCCGGATGGCCAGCGCCTGGTGATTGCGGCGTTCGAGGATGGGCGTTCGCAAGTGCGTATCCTCAATATCGCCAGCGGCGCGATTGAGCGCGTCAGCGTGGCGCCGCCCGGCACCAAGCTGCGCGGCGTCTCCTGGGCCGATAATGATCGCGTGCTCTTTTATGTCAGCGCCGCCATCGATCCGCGCCAGGTCATGTCCGCGGCCCAGGCCGGCAGCACGCGCGTGATCGAATATTGGCGCACCGGCGTGTTTTCACGCACCACCGGCCGCCAGGAATATCTGACGCTGGATGATTATTATAATTGGGCCCAGATCGGCCTCACCGCCGTGCGTGCGCCGATTGCAAGCGAGCCGGGCGCGGCGCGCATGATCGCCTACAGCCCGACCAGCGGGCGGCTGGGCGTTTTTCGCGTGCATTTGGATGGCGGGCGCCCCCAGCCGGTGGCCAGCGGGCAACCGGATACGGTTGACATCATCCTCGACGAGGCTGGCGGCATGGGCGGGCGCATCGACGTCAATCAGAGCACCAATCATTGGCGCGTCTTCCTGTATGAGAACGGGCGCGCGCGGCAGGTGATGGAAGGCGATTCCGAATTCGGCGAAACGCCCTATTTCCCCGGCTTCCTGCCTGACGGGCGCGCCGTTTATCTTGATCGCCTTGAAGATGATCGCGTGCGCTTCTTCGCGCTCAACGGCGATGGCCAATCGGAAATGCTGGTTGAGAATGAGCGCTACGATGTTGGCGGAGCGATGCGCGATCCGTGGAGCCATCGCGTCGTCGGCGCCGCCTGGACCGAAGACTTATCGCGCCAGCGCTTCTTCGAGGCGGATTTGCAGGCCGCTTATGAGCGCCTGCGCACGCGCTTGGGCGACACCGAGTTTCACATCTCCACCTGGTCGCAGGATCGCAGCCGGCTCGTCGTCTCCGCCGAGATCAACGGCGCGGGCGGCTATTATTTGTACGAGCCTGCGGGCGACGCGATGCGGCCGATCGCGGAAGCGTATCCAGAATTGCGCAGCACCGCGGCGATCGGCACGCGCCAATCGATCACCTACCGCGCGCGCGACGGCCAGCGCATCCCCGCCTATCTGACGCTGCCGGGCGATGGCGCAGAGCGCAATCTGCCGCTTGTGCTCTTGGTGCATGGCGGCCCGCATGCGCGCGACACGCACGCGTTCGATTGGTGGGCTAGCTTCCTGGCCTCGCGCGGCTACGCCGTGCTGCAGCCCAATTATCGCGGCTCCACCGGCTACGGCCACGCCTGGTTTGACGCGGGGCGCGGCGGCTGGGGCGAGGGCGTAATGCAGACCGACGTTGAGGACGGCATGGACGCGCTGGTGCGCGCCGGCATCGCCGATGGCAGCCGCGTGTGCATCATCGGCGCCTCGTATGGCGGCTACGCCGCGTTGGCTGGCGCCACGATCACGCCCGATCGCTATCGCTGCGCCGCGGCCATCGCCGGCGTTTCCGATCTCATCGTGATGCAGACGGATAGTGAGCGAGGCCGTCACGGACGGCGCGGCGGCGCGGCGGAATGGTGGCGCCTATCGATGGGGGATCGCCGCGAAGATCCGGAAATGATGCGGCGCATCTCGCCCGCGCGAAACGCCGAACGCGTGCAAGTGCCGGTGCTGCTGATGCATGGGGTGGATGACACCGTGGTGCCGATCGCCCAATCGCGCCTGATGCGCGATCGCCTGCGCAGCGCCGGCAAGCCGGTTGAGTATTTCGAGATGCAGGGCGATGACCATTGGCTCTCGAACGCCGAAACGCGCACGCAAATGCTGCGCGAGCTGGAGCGCTTCCTGGGCCAGCATCTGCAGCCGCAATAGCGCCCGCACGGGTTGGATTCTGCAGCAAGCGGGGGCCGCAGGCGCCTGATCGCTCGACGCGGGGGGCGGGCGTCGCTATATCCGCGCTTCGATTT
>DAOMPU010000243.1:0-891 GCA_035444925.1 Terricaulis sp.
GGGTGAAAACGCGCATCGTGCCGTGCGAGCCGTTTGAGACCTTCACCCAGCGCTTCCTTGCCGCCATGCGCGAAAAAGCGCCCGACATCGCGTTTCTTTCGCACGTAATGTTCAAGAGCGGCTTGCGCTTTGACGGCGTAGAGGAATTGGCCGCCTTCGCCAGTCCTGACGGGACGTGGGTGGCGCTCGATCTCTATCATTCGTTCATGGCGCTGCCCTGCGATTTCGGCGCGGCGGCGGATCGCGTGTTTCTGCTGGGCGGCGGCTACAAATACGCGATGGCCGGCGAAGGCGCGGGCTTCATCCATGCGCCGGCCGGCTATGCGCCGCGCCCGAGCTACACCGGCTGGTTCGCCGATTTCGTGGCGATCGAGGCCAAGCAACAGGGCGTGGCTTATTCCGAGGATGGCGGGCGCTTCCTTGGCGCCACGTTCGACGCCACCGGGCTCTATCGCTTCAACGCGGTGCGCGCGATGCTGGCGCGGGAGGGTTTGGACACCGCGCGGATCGCCGCGCGCGTGGCGGCGCTGCGCGCATCGCTGGAAGCTGCGATTGCGGCAGGGGAAGCGGGCGTGCTGCGCGAAGCGGATCTGCTGCGCCCCAACGCGAGCGGCCCCAATGCGCGCTATATCTCGCTGCGCCATCCAAAGGCGACGCAATGGAAGGCGGCGCTGATGAACGCCAATATCGTGACCGACGCCCGCGATGACGTGCTGCGCATCGGGCTGGGGCTCTATCACGACGAAGCGGATATTCCCGCGTTCTGCGCGGCGGTGCGCAAGGTGCTGGACGATTAGCCTCCCTTCTCCTGGTTAAGGAGAAGGTGGCCCGAAGGGCCGGATGAGGTTTACCGACGGTGCAGGGCGTGGCGCCTCATTGCGCCAACGCCGC
>DAOMPU010000243.1:901-4404 GCA_035444925.1 Terricaulis sp.
GGGGGGTCTATGCCTGCCTCACCAGCCGCACCGACCGACCCCCCTCACCCGGCGCTTCGCGCCACCCTCTCCCCTCAAGGGGAGAGGGGAAGATAATCACCACGCGCCAAGCTCCACCAATTGCCGGCGCAAATGCTCAGGCAAGTCCGCGCCGCCTTGCGCCCCGCTTAAATCCGCCGGCGCGTCTTTCGGGTCGAGATAGCGCCAGCCTTGGAAGGCGCGGCGCGGCTGGGGCGTCGTACGATGCAGATGCGCATCGAGATAAATCCCGCAGCGCGGGCCGTGATTATCGGTCACATGGTCGATGGCGATGATGGACTGGCGCACGCTGATGACGCCCTTGATCACCCAATAGAGCGAGCCGCCTTTCAGCACCTCCTCCATGCGCTTAGGCCACATGCGCGTGCCGCACACCGGCGCGACGATCTTGGCCTTGGCTTTCTTGGCGCGCTTGATCTGCTCGATCTGCCATTCGGCGAGATCTTCAACGCTATCGGCGCCGACGCAAAGTTTGACGATGTGGATGGTCATAATGGCGCGCGCTATTCCGCCGGCGCCGTCGCGGCCTGCCGCGCGGCCCATTCGGCTTTCAGCGAGGCGCTGGTTTTGCGTGAGCCGTCCGGGCTCCAGCCGGGCGGGCCGAACATGAAGCCGAGCGCATCTTTCAGCGATTTCGCGCGCGTCACGTCGCGCCAGATGCCGATCCATTCATGGAACGCCACGCGAAACGGATTGAACGTGCCGAGCTGGGAGACGATGCCGTAAGCAGGCTTTTCCTCGTCCTCCGGCACGAACGTGCCGAACAGGCGATCCCAGATGATCAGCACGCCGGCGTAATTCGCATCGAGATATTTCGGGTTGGTGGCGTGGTGGACGCGGTGATGGCTGGGCGTGTTCATCACCCATTCGAGCGGGCCCATACGCCCGATCGTTTCCGTGTGAATCCAGAATTGATAGACAAGGCTGATGGCGGAGAACATCAGCACCATGAGCGGCGGAAAACCAATCCACAGCAGCGGCAGCCAGAAAATGAAGGAGAGACCGAGCGTGCCTGTCCATGTTTGGCGCAGCGCCGTAGTCAGATTGTAGTGCTGGGATGAGTGATGGACGACGTGACTGGCCCAGAACCAGCGCCGCTCATGCGCGACGCGATGAAACCAATAATAGGCGAGGTCTTCCGCGAAAAAGCACGCCGCCAGCACCGGCCAGGTCCAGCCGAGATCAAACAGGCGGAACTGATAGACCCAATAATAAACCAGCACCGCCGCGCCGCCGAAGGCGATGCCGAACACGCGGTTGCCCAGCCCCATCGCGAGCGAGGTGGCGGCGTCCTTGGTTTCATAGCGCCCGCCCCGCTTGAACACGCGGATGTAGAGCATCTCCAGAACGATAAGCAGCACAAAGCCCGGCACCGCATAGGTGATGATGGGCGGAATTTCGAACGGCGGCTCGGCCACTGTTTTATCCTTGGCGCGGTCTATCTCCCGCCTTGGGCCAGCTCGGCCAGCCAGGGCGGCGTTTCCTCTAGTTTCATATGTAGGGGCGGAAAGCCCAGGTCCGCAAACACGGCGTGTAGGCGCCCCTGCGTCACCGCCACGCGCATCGCGGCGGCGGGCGCGATGCGGGCGCTGACATCATCGCCCATCACGCGCGCGACCATGAGTTTGCCGTTGCCCAGGCGGGCGAAGGCGGCGCGCTTATCGGGCGCGATCACGGCGCCCTCCAGGCTCGCGCCCTCCGCCTCGGCCAGACGCGCGAGTTCGGCTTCGTTCAGCAAGCGCTTGGCGCGGAAGCCGAGCGCGTACGCCATGCCCACCATGAACAGCACCACCGCGGCCGAGCCCGCCAGCACCGGCGCCTCGGCGCGAAACCCCGCGAGAAGCTGCGAAAACATGGCCTAGGATGTCCCCAGGCCAAGCACGAAGATGGCGATGATGAAGAAGCTGAGCGCGACGGTGGCGAAGGTCAGCATGAAGAACGTGCGCCAAAGCGCGGACCACACGCCCAGCTTATAGGCGCCGCCGATATGGAAGAAGGTGTGCACCGGAAACGCCACGCACAGCAGCCAGGGGATGATCCAAGCGGTGAAGCTCGATTTCGCCAGGAAGATGATCGCCACGAACAGGATCGAGGCGAACGAAAGCGCGTAAAGCGCATAGACGACGTGATCGTAGAACGTGACGCCGCGCTTCCAGAGGAAAAGCAGCGCGATGAACGGCAGCGAAATCGGCACCAAGAGGAACGAGAATTTATAGCCCGTCTGCTGCACTTTGTAGAGTGCGAGATCGGGGTTCTCGAGCTTCTTGACCATGCGCGCATTCCACTCGGGAAATTGCGGCAGGATGTTCACGCGCCCTTCGCGCGCCGCGCGCGCAAGGCCATCCTTCCAGGTTTCCCCGTCGCGGATCAGCGCGCCCGAGCCGCGATATTCGCCATCGGGCGTTGCGTTGGATTCCACGGGCGCCTCCGCGCCGTCGGCGGCGGGCGTTTCCGTGCTGGCGGGCGCTTGCGCATCGGGCGCGGCCTCAGTGCTCGCCTCGGTGTCGCCCGTCACTTCGACCAAGCGTTCGGTGATCAGATCGTCGATACGGGTGATCGCCGCCTCGCGCCGCTCGACCTCATCCTGCGCCAAGCGCACCTCAAGCTCGGCCATGCGCACGCCGAGGTCAGCGGGCGTGCCGTCGGTCGGCGCAGGCGCCACGCGCGCTTCGGCCAGCTCACTCTCAGCTGTGGCCAATTCCTCACGCGCTTGCGCAAGCTCGCGCACGGCTTCGGCGCGTTGCTCCTCCGGCGTGCCGGAGAGCCCCACCGGCGCCTCGATGAAGGCGAAGGCGAAGAACATGAAGAAGACGGTGAAGAGGAAAAGCGCCAGCGGCGAGATGTACCGCGCGCGCTTGCCATAGACCCAATTGCGCGTGAGCGTGCCCGGGCGGAAAATCACCATCGGCAGCGTGCGCCAGGCCTTGGTATCGAAGTGCAGCACGCCGTGCAGGAATTCTTCGAGCACCCCAAACAGCGTGCGGTGCGGATGCGCGCTCTGGCCGCAATTGCTGCAATAGCGCCCGTCGATCTTGGCCCCGCAATTGAGGCATGCGCCTTCGATAGCCTCGCCGGGCTCGCGCCCTTCGATGGCGCCCGCGACGAGCCCTGCTGTGGCTAATGCGCCGGCTGCTTCAAGTTCCCCGCTCATAATCCGCTATCTCCCGCTTAAGCGGGGCGGGATCAAGCCCGTGCGTCGCGTCGGGAGGGGCCTTCGGCGCCGGCTTCGCCTTCGTGGCGCTCCAGAAAGCCCCATTCGCCGCGGGCGATGGCGGCCGGGACACGGCGCGGGGCCGCCGCTGGCGCGTGCTTGACCGCATCCGCGGTCAGCGCCTCAAGCCCCTCCTCCTCTACCGCCAGGGCGGCGAGGGCTTCGGCCTCCTCGATGGTGCGGGCCCAGACATAGACCGGGGTGACGACGGCGTGGACGCCTTCGGGCCATGCGCGGGCGCGGCGATCCAGGC